>CAMJHX010000017.1 GCA_946405655.1 uncultured Clostridia bacterium | reverse complement strand
TCCAGCATCTCATACGGCACCATCAGGTCTCCCATCCCGGAGCCTAGATGGATGCCGGGCTTGTTTTCGCCGTGGTAGTCCGAGCCGCCCGTGCAGATCAGGCCGAATTCCTTCGCGAAGGCGAAGACCGTCTCCTGCTGATCCTTGTCGTAGGTGGAATACATGCCCTCGAGCCCGAGGAGCCCGGCGTCGGCGGCCTCGCGGATCATCTGCCGGCGCTCGTCGTCCGTCATGCGGTATTGATAGAGATGCGCGATCACGGGCACGCCGCCTGCCTCGCGCACGGCGCGGGTGTAGTCCAGCAGCGGCACATGATAGCGCGGTACGTGAAACGGCCCGCCCTTTCCCATGAGCGACACGACGCCCTCGCGCACAGAGTTCACGAAGCCCTTCTCCAGCAGAATCTCCGCGATGTGCGGCCGCCCGATCATCGTCTGACCGGGAAAGCGCTGCCGGACTATTTCCATGCTGATGGGGTAGCCCGCCTGTTCCAGCAGCTGCACCATCTTTTCGTTGCGGTGCTCGCGCTCATAGACCGCGCGGTCCATCAGCTCGCGCAGGCTTTGGCTGTGCTCGTCGGCGTAGTAAGCCAGCAGATGGATGTGCTCGCCCATGTGCAGGCTCGAAAGCTCCACGCCCGGCACGAATTCGACGCCGAGCTCCGCTGCCGCCGCCGCTCCCTCCGCGTGACCGCGGAAGGTGTCATGATCCGTGATCGCCGCGGCGCGCAGGCCGAGCGCCTTCGCCTTGCGCATGAGCTCGCGCGGGCTGTCCGTGCCGTCAGAGCTGGTGGTGTGGCAGTGCAGGTCAATTCGATCCATCAAAGCACCTCCTCTTCGGGCAGAATGTCGCCCTGCCAAAGGACGAAGAGCGCCCCGTCCGCGACGGCGATGCGCGCCTCCTGCCCCAGAAACTCATTGCTCACGCCGAGCGGCATGCCGCAGGTGAGCGTCGCGTTGGTCAGCTCATATTTGAGCCCCCGCAGCGTCACGCCCCGGGCAGCGTCTCCGCTCACGAACACGCTCAGCCAGCCGGAGGCAGTCGAAGGGAACCGCAGCGCGGCGTTGGAGAGCAGCGTCACATTCCATCCGTCGCCGACGAGACGGCCTGTCGCGCCGTGCTCGGCGAGAAACCGCAGCGTCTGAAAGCTCGCCACGGTCTGGTCGAGCCGGGCTCCCCCGAGCGCGCCGTAAATGACGAAGCGCCGCCAGCCGCGCTCCATCGCCCAGCGGATGGCGAGCAGCAGATCCGTATCGTCCTTGATGGGGGAGTGGGGCAGCACGTTTTCTCCCTCCGGCGTGTAGCCGAGGGAGTCAAAGTCACCCATGATCAGATCCGGCGCGAGCCCCGCCCTGCGCAGGGCCTCATAGCCCTTGTCCGCCGCGATGAGAAAGTCCCCCTCGCGCTTCGATGGCAGCGCCGCCGTCGGCGCCGCGCCGACAATATAGCAAACAGGTTCCATAGTATGGCTCTTTTCCTGAAAAGTTACCGTTTATTCCGCATTCAAAAAGCGTGTCATCCTGAGCGAAGCGAAGCGGAGTCGAAGGATCTTGGCAGAGCAGCAAGACAGACGCTGGATGTTCTCTTTTTCTGCCAAGCCAAGATCCTTCGACTTCGCGCTGACGCGCTCCGCTCAGGATGACAGGGATGGCAATGCGAAAAATGATATTATATTTTACCACAATCCACCCACGCGCCGCAAGGCGCGTTTTACCCATTTCCAAATGCGGAAAAGCGTGGTATAATATCATGATATCATATGCAAAGGAGCGCTGGATATGGAACGCAACCGCATGGAACTTTTGCCGGGCGTGTTTCTCACGCTGGTGCGGCGGCGGGCCGACGAGCCCGCCTGCTTTCGCGCGGCGCTGCTGCGGCAGCTGAGCCGCGAGGAGGCCGCCATGAACGCCCTCTTGCCCGAGGCGCTGCTCTATGGCACGCAGCGGCACCCGGACGGGAGCCTCGCTGCGGCACTCTCCGCCCTGCATGCCAAGGCAGAGCCGCTGGTCCGCGGCGTCGGCGAGGTGCAGGCGGTCGGCTTTACGGCGGTGTTCGACCATGATCCGGCGCAGTTTGCCGTGCTCATGCAGACGCTCGCGGGCATCCTCCTCGCGCCGGACACGCGCTTCGGCCAGCTGAAAAAGGAGGCGGTCTCCCTCGCGCTGCAGCGCTGGGATGCGGCGGACGAGGCGGAGGACGATCCCTTCGCCGCTCTGCGCGAGCATCTGTGCTGCTTTGAGGACTATGCCGTGCCCGTTCGCGGCGAGCGCCCGGAGGCGGGGCCGAATTATTACCAGAAGCTCTCGAAGCATTACCGCGCCGTGCTCTCGCAGTCGCCGGTGGAGCTCTATTACGCCGGGGCGATCCCGGCGAAGCTTGCCGCGCAGACGATCGCGGACGGCTTTGCCGCCATGCCGCGGGGCGAGCTGGATTTCGACCTCGGCACGGACATCCGCATGAACGCTGTGGAGGCGGAGCCCCGCGTGCTCGATCAGAGCGGCGCGCAGGGCGTAAACCGCGTCTCCGTCGGCTGGCGTCTGGGCGAGGTGATGGAGGAGCCCGATCCCCCGGTGCTCGAGGCGCTCGCGGGCGGTTACCGCGCGCTCACGGCGGAGCTCGGGACGACCGTGCTGCTCGATGTGCACAAGGGCATTCTCCTCGCCCG
This sequence comes from uncultured Clostridia bacterium, assembly GCA_946405655.1. GTDB lineage: Bacteria > Bacillota > Clostridia > Oscillospirales > Oscillospiraceae > CAG-103. Next base: position 10,246 of record CAMJHX010000017.1, on the reverse strand, counting down.
GTGCGATACCGACCCCGACCGCGCCGAGGAGACGATCGCCGCGCTGAAGGACGCGATGGCGCAGCTTGCTTCCGGCGTCTCCGCGGAGGTGCTCGATCTCGGCCGCGCCGACCGTGTGCAGGCGCTGCGCGCGCTGGAGCGGGATCCCGCCGCGCTCGAGGCGTTCTGGCTGGAGCAGGATCTGCTCGGGCTGGAGCTCGCGCCGGACGAATACGCCGCCTTCATCCAGGAGGCGACGAGCGCCGCCGTGGCGGAGGCCGCGCAGGGCACCGAATGCGACGCCATTCTTTTGGAATAACCTTGGAGGGAACCTTTTATGCAAACGATTCTGCGGGATGCGCTCATCAGCTTCCCCATGTTCGGAGACTTCACGATCAACCCGCCGAGCACCTTTGTGCTCTTCGGGCGGACGTTCTATCTCTACGGCGCGGTGATCGCGCTGGGCTTTCTGCTCGCCATCCTCTACTGCGCCCACCGCAGCGAGAAATTCGTCGGTATCCCGTCGGACGATCTCTATGACTTCATCCTCTGGCTGATCCCGACGGTCATCATCGGCGCGCGGCTGTATTACGTGATCTTCCGCTGGAACGAATATTCCGGCCACCTGCTCGACATTTTCAAGGTCTGGGAGGGCGGTCTCGCCATCTATGGCGGCATCCTCGCGGGCCTCGCGCTCGTGATTCTCTGGTGCCGCAAGCGGTCGATCCCCTTCGGCGCGCTCGGCGATCTGTCCGCCTTCGGTCTGCTCATCGGGCAGACGATCGGACGCTGGGGCAATTTCCTCAACCGCGAGGCCTTCGGCCGCGAGACGGACGTCTTCTGCCGCATGGGGCTCACCGAGCCGGGAAAGAACCCGATCTATGTGCACCCGACGTTCTTGTATGAGAGCCTGTGGAACCTCGTGGGCTTTCTCGCGCTGCATTTCTGGTTCAAGAACCACAAGCGCCGGTTCGACGGGGAAGTGATGCTGCTCTATGTCGCGTGGTACGGTCTCGGCCGCGCCATGATCGAGGGTCTGCGTACCGACAGCCTCTATCTCGGCGGCACGGGCATCCGCGTCAGCCAGCTGCTGGCGGCGGTCAGCTGCCTCGCTGCGCTGGTGCTGCTCGCGGTGTTCTTTTTCCGCCGCAATCCGCCGCTCTATGTCGACCAGCGCGCAGCCAGACTCGCCGCCGAAGCGGAAACCGAACAAACGGAGGAAGAAGCTTGAAACGAATCCTTGCACTGACACTTTGCCTGCTCTCGCTGCTGTCTCTCGCCGCCTGCGGCGCGAAGACGGCAGAGGAGCCTGTTTCGCTCACGTTCGCCAATACGCTCCCGGACGACAAATACGCCGCGGACGCGCTCGGCGCCTTTGCCGACGCCGTCTGGGAGGCGACGGATCAGTCCGTGACCGTCGCGGTGCAGGAGGGCGATGAGCAGACCGCGCTCGACGCGCTCCGCGCCGGCACGATCGATATGACCGTCCTGTCCTATGAGACGATGTGCGCCCTGCATGAGGAGTGGAAGGCGTATTCCATGCCGTATCTCTTCCCCCGGCGCGAGGAATGCTGGGACGCCATGGACAGCGAAATCACGCAGGCGCTCTATGCGCTCACCGCGGATGAGGGCTTCGTCGGCATCACATGGCTCGACGCCGGCGCCCGCTGCTTCTATACCGCCTCGAAGAAAATCACCGAGCCTGCCGATCTGCAGGGGCTTCGCATCGGCACTGCCAAGCCGGAGCTGGTGCGGGATCTGATTGAGACGATGGGCGCCGAGTGCGTGCCGATGGACTATGACGCGATCCCCGCCGCCATCGCCGCGGGCGAGATCGACGGCGCGGAGGACAACGTCCTCGCCATGTTCGACTATACCGGCGACCTCGGCTATCTGATCTACGATGAGCATGTGCGCGCGCCGCGCGTCGTGGTGATCTCGAACGCCGCGCTCGAGCGGCTGAGCGACAATCAGCGCGCCGCGCTGCGCGATAAGGCGTTTGAAATGAGCGAATACTATAAGGCGTTCCGCGTCGGCTACGAGGACGAGGGCCGCGCCGAGGCGCAGGACGAGCACGGCGCCGAGCTCGTGCGCAAGATCGACAGAGAGGCCTTCCGCGCCGCCTGCGCGCCGGTCTATGAAGCGCTGCGCGAGAGCGGCAGCCCCGCGGCGGCGGTCGTGGAGAATTTGCTCGCACTGCAGAACTAAAGAAGCTGCAGGGTCGGACATCATCCCAAAACCTTCCCCTCGGGGGGGGGAAGGGGGACCGCGCTTGCGCGGTGGATGAGGGGAAGATTCGCTGCGCAGCGCGTTTGCAGCTGCGAGCCTGAATGTGCTGTAGGGGCGACCTGCGGTCGCCCGCCTTGCGCGCAGTCGGATTTCTGCCAATTCGCCGAAAGAACGGAAATAAAAACAAATTGTCCTGCGCGGGCGACCGCAGGTCGCCCCTACAGGTCTCTTTGATTCTGGAGGAACACTTCATGAAATACAAGCTCGACAAGCAGTTTCGCGCCGTTTCCCATCTGCATCTGCCGCTGCAGAAGTGGATGGCGGCGCCGTCGCAGGTGATGCTGCGCGCGTGGCCGTGCCGTTCGGACGAGAACACCGAGGTGCAGCGCATGATGGTCGTCGGGCCGGACGGCAACCGGATTCCCACGCTGATCATCCGTCCGCGCGGCGTGTCCGGCGTGCTGCCGTGCCTGTATGACATTCACGGCGGCGGCTTCGTCTTTGCCGCCGCGCCCTATCACTATACGCTCGCGAAGGAATATGCCGCGCGCGTCGGCTGCGCGGTCGTCTTCCCGGACTATCGCCTCGCGCCGAAGCACCCCTATCCCGCCGCGGCGGAGGACTGCTTCGCGGTCTACCGCTGGCTGCTGCAAAATGCGCGCGTGCTGCAGATCGACCCGGAGCACATCGCCATCGGGGGCGACAGTGCGGGCGGCGATCTCGCCGCCGCCGTCACGCTCATGGCGCGCGACCGGGGCGAGAAGCTGCCCTGCTTCCAGATGCTGATCTATCCCGTCACCGACCGGCGCATGCAGACCGAGAGCACCAGACGCTTTCCGGACACGCCCGTCTGGGGCGCGCGCGACTCGGTGAAGATGTGGGAATACTATCTCCCCGCGCTCCCGGCGGAGCATGTGGAGTATGCCTCGCCCCTGGAGGCGCCGAGCGTGGAGGGGCTGCCGCCCGCCTACCTCGAGGTCGCGGAGTTCGACTCCCTGCGCGACGAGGGTCTCGCCTACGGCAGAAGACTCGAGGCCGCGGGCATCCCGGTCGAATACCACGAAACCCACGGCACGCCCCACGGCTTCGAATTCGTCACCAGCGCCCCGATCACAAGGGAAGCGGTGGAGTGCAGGATAGAGGCGCTCAAGAAGGTGCTGAAATAGTTAGGAGTTAGGAGTGAGGAGTTAGGAGTTGACAGATGGTTTTTGCGCAGCAAAAACTTGTCATCCTGAGCTTGTCGAAGAATCTTGGCAGCGCAGGAAAAGAGAACAACCAGTGACTGTCTGCCTGACTGCTATGCCAAGATTCTTCGACTCCGCACTTCGTGCTCCGCTCAGAATGACAAACTCGGAAAACTCCTAACTCCTAACTCCTAACTCCTCACTCCTAACTGATAAAAAACCGCACTGCATGACCTTTCGTCTGCAGTGCGGTTTTTATCCCCCTGAAATCGGTTTTATTCCGCTTTCTCTTCCTTGGGGTGGATGAGCTCCTCCATCGGGACGGAGAAGATCTGCGCAATGGCGTACAGCTCCCGATCGCTTGCGATCCGGACCTGGCCCTCGAGCTTGGAGAGGCTGCTGGGGTTGATGTCGACCCCGCGCAGCTGCATCTGCTGGACCAGTTCAAACTGCCGCATGCCGCGCGATTTGCGAAGCTTCTCAATGTTGGCTCCGCTGATGTTCTTGGTGCCGTAAGGCTGGACTCTCGGTTTCATATACCATCAAACTCCTTATTTACCCAGTCTGCTTGGATGCAAAAATTATATATGGCATTTTCTAATTAATAGAGCCAAAAAAGAATATAAATACCGGATTATGAAAATATTTTTCCCATGTGTCCAAAAATTTAACAAGATTTGCGTTCAACATTTGGATGTTTCTGATAAAAAGTCAAAAAAGCCGCTGAAATCAAGGTTCAGCGGCTCTAATGGACGGCAATGAAAATGGAAGTAATTTTCAAGGAATGACAGCCTTTTCCAAAAGGGAGGCGATTTCCGCGAGGTGCATCCGCAGCGCTTCGCGCTCCTCCGCTGTGAGACGTTCGTTCATGCGCTTCTCCAGCTTTTCGCTGCAGCGCGAGATCAGCTCCTGCACGAGCGCGTGTCCGCTCTCCGTGAGCGACACATAGACCTTCGTCCGGTTCCGGGACGAGATCTCCCGCTGCACGAGCCCCTCGTCCGCGAGCGGGGCGATGGCGCGCGTGGTCTGCTCCTTGCTTGCGCCGATGTGCTCGCCGATCTGCGTCATCGTGAGTGAACTGCGATGATACAGCGTGATGAGGATGTAAAGCTGCGTTTTGGTGAAGCGCTCCCGCTCGCCGGTGAAAATCAGCCGCATCAGCCGATGCATCAGCGGCAGCGCGCGCAGCGTATTCAGCCGAGGTTCTTCGGTTTCGATCGCGTCCATGTCTGGCCTCCTGTGATCCGTTCGGATTCGACTTTGATTATACTCTGTCAAAATCGAAAGTCAACCACACTTTCCAACAACATTTGATTCCGATCAAAAGTTGACAAAAATCAATCATCACGTTAAAATGGAAAAGAATTGAAGGAAAGGAGTGTGTGCTTTGCTGCATGGAGAAATTACCACATTGGATCTGGTGATCGTCGGGCTCTATCTGGTCGCGATGGTCGCCATCGGCGTTTATTTTGTGCGCCGCATTCAGAACACCGAGGATTATTACGTGGCCGATCATTCCTTCGGTCCGCTCGTGCTCATGGCCACCGTCTGCGCCACGATCATCGGCGGCAGCGGTCTGATGGGCAGGGCGGGGAAGGCGTATTCCGGCGGCTTCATGGCGATCATGACGGCGCTGCCGTATCTGCTGGGCATGTTCATCTTCTCCGGCATCTCCGGCCGCATTTCCGACATCGGCTTCCGCCATCAGATCACGTCCATTCCCGAGCTCTTCGACCGCCGCTTCGGAAAGCCCGCGAAGCTCATTCTGGCGGCGCTGATCGCCTTCACCATGATGGGCACGGTCGCCTCGCAGGTGCGCGCGGCGGGCACGATCATCAATCTGCTCGGCGGCGACGTCGGTCTCACGTATGAGATCGGCGCGCTCATCGCCTGCATCGTCTTCATGCTCTATACGGCGACGAGCGGTCTCTTCGGCGTCGTGTATACGGATGTGTTCCAGTTTTATATGCTGCTGATCTTCGTCTATATCCTCATCCCGGTCTCGTCGCTCCGCAGCGTCGGCGGCTGGGCGAGCTTCAAGGCGAATCTCGATCCCGCGCTCGTGAAGCCGTACATCAACGGCAGCATCCTCGGCGATATCGTCACGTATCTCGTCTTCACCATGGCGGGCGCGGAGATGTGGCAGCGCGCCTTTGCCGCCAAGGATCGCGGCAGCGCCAAAAAGGGCATGTTCCTCGGCACCTCAGTCTATGGCCTCACAATCATCCTCGTGTTCTTCATGGGCATCATCGGCCATCAGGTGCTCGGCGAGGGCATCACGAACACCGATTCCGTCGTGCCGTCGCTCGCGATCAAGGTGCTCCCGATGGGGCTCACCGGCCTCGCGCTTGCGGGTCTGCTGTCCGTCATCATGTCCACCGCGGACAGCTATCTCCTCGTCTCCGTCCAGACCTGCGTGCACGACATCGGCAAGACCATCAATCCCAAAATGACGGAAAAGCGGGAGATTCTCTATTCGCGCCTTTTCTCGATCATCCTGCCGCTCGGCGCGCTCGTCATCGCGCTGTATATCCAGAACGCCTATGATATCCTCATGTTCTCCTGGAGCTTCTATGCCGCGGCCTGCGGCCTGCCGTGCTTCGCCGCGCTCTATTGGCGCAAGGCGACTTCCGCGGGGATCATCGCGGGCATGATCGCGGGCTTCGTCGTCTGCGTCGGCTGGAAGCTCGCCGGCCTGCCCTTCGGCCTCGGCGCGGCAGTCCCCGGCGCGATCGCCTGCGCCATCGCGCTCGTGTCCGTGAGCCTCGCGACGTATCAAAAGCATCCGTCGGTGTATCTCGCGGCGGAATAAGAAACAGTGTGGAGTGTGGAGTTTGGAGTGTGGAGTTAAGGGGAGCGCGCAGAAAACCCAATATCGTTTGCGCAAGCTGACTCCTTGCTTAAAACTCCACACTCCACCCTCCAAACTCCACACTGACTTCGGTCCTTTTGGACCGATTTTTTTATTCTAAATACAATCGACAAAATTTTTGTTGCAAATTAGTTTCAAAATGGTATAATATATCTAATATTCACACAGAAGTGTAAAAACAAAAGAGTCATTTTGAAAAGGAGAAGTGCATGCAGAAACGATTGATCTGCTGGATCCTGATGCTGTGCATGGTCGTCACGCTCTGTCCTTTCCCCGCGCAGGCGGCGGAGAGCAATGAGCTCACGATCTATACATATCTGCGCAGCGAGTTGGGATGCAACGAAGCGGTTGCCTGCGGCATCCTCGCCAACATGTATTATGAGTCCGGCTTTGATCCCAAGGCCTACAATTCCAGCGGCGGCTATTACGGCCTCTGCCAGTGGGGCGGATCGCGCAAGGAGCGTCTGTATGACTATTGCGCCGGTCTGGGTCTCAGCGCCGGCTCGATCGAAGGGCAGCTGAAATTCATCCAGTATGAGCTGCAGACCAACGAGTCCAGCGCCTGGGCGAAAATGAAGGCCATCGGGAACACGGACGAAGGCGCCTATGACGCGGGCTGGCAGTGGGCGCAGTACTATGAACGCTGTGCGTCCAGCCATTATTATGAACGCGCCTACCGAGCCCAGCACACCTATTGGCCAAAGTATCACGGCACGTCCGTGCCGACGCCGACGCCCACGCCGAAGCCGACCCCGACCCCGGCTCCCACGCCGACGCCCGTGCCCACCGTGGGCGGCTTTTCCGATGTGAAGGCCACGGATTACTATGCCGACGCGGTCGTCTGGGCGGTGAAGCAGGGCATCACCAACGGCAAAACCGCCACGACCTTTGCCCCGAAGCTCAACTGCACCCGCGCCGAGATGGTCACGTTCCTCTGGCGCGCGATGGGCTCACCCACGCCCAAGGGTCAGAACCATTTTACCGACCTGAAGGCGAACGCCTATTACGTCAATGCCGTCCTCTGGGCGGAGGAGACCGGCATCACCAACGGCACAGCGGCAAATAAATTCTCCCCGAACGACACCGTCACCCGCGGCCAGACCGTCACGTTCCTCTATCGTCTCGCGGGCGAGCCGAGCATCGGCGCGGACAATCCGTTCCAGGATATCGCCGCCGGAAAGTTTTATACCAAGGGCGTCCTCTGGGCGGTGCAGAACGGCGTCACCAACGGCGCGACAGCAACGCTCTTCAAGCCGAACGATCCCTGCCAGCGCGGGCAGATCGTCACGTTCCTCTATCGAGATATGAAACGATAAATCATCAACCCCGGCGGACGCTGAAAGCGTTTGCCGGGATTTTCGTATGACCCAAATAGAACCTGTATGGGAGAGGCAAGCCCCTCCCATACGTCGGATGTTTACGCCTCGGTGAAACCTTTCTCTTCTCTCCACTTCGCATACGCGTCCAGCTCCGGGCCGCAGAGCATGAAGGCCGCCGTGATCACCGCGACGTCATCCACCATGCCGATCACGGGCTTGCTGTCCGGGATCAGATCCTTGCCGCTGAGCAGGTACAGCAGCGCGCACAGCATCGTGGCGATGACCTTCGGGGAGACGACGGTGTAGTCCTTCGAAATGTAGCTGCGGATCATGTTGAGCATGAGCGGGAATTTCGCGAGCGCGGTGCCGACGCCGGGCACGTCCTTGACCGCCTCCTCCGCCTTCTTGAGGATCTCCTCAACCTTGGAGCCGTCCTTCAGCAGCTCCTCCGCCTTTTCCTGAAAGCCGTTCAGGGCTTCTTTCGCTTTGTCCATGTTGATGGGATTGGCCATGATCGTTTCCTCCTTATTATGGATTACTGCTTCCATTGTAAAAGAAAAAAGAGCCGAGTTGGTGAACAAAATGTGAACCGGGAGACGGAAAAGGGACGAAAAACTTTTGAGTGTGGAGTTTGGAGTGTGGAGTTTGGAGTTATGGTGTCGGCTTACGCCGACGGATTTGATTTGCGCGGAGCGCACCTCTTTTAAACTCCACACTCCACTCTCCACACTTCACACTATAAAAAACGCACCGCAGCGAAAGCTGCGATGCGTTTCTTGTTTTAGGGATTCGCCGTTGCGGTCGGCTCGGCGCTCGGCTCCTCGGTGGGAGTCGGCGTGGCCGTGGGCTTCGGCGTGGGGGACGGAGTCGGCGTCGGCTCCGGCGTGGGCTGGGTGATCTCAAGCTCGGGAATGGTGAGGCTGAGATAGTCCGCGATCTTGCCGGGGAAGCCGTTGGCGACGTTCTCGTTCCAGAATTCCACCATGTCCGCGAAGTTATAGTGCTCGTTGAGCTTGTCCCAGACGCGCTCGGGGCTGCCGCCGGAGAGAAGGCCGACGCCCAGCACGATCTCGCCGAGGATCAGGATGCACAGAGCAATGATCAGAATGATCTTCCAAGCTTTTCTCATGCCGCCTGCACCTCCTTACGACTGAAACGAACCCCGCCGCGGTGGATCAGACGGACCCAGCCGAAGCAGACCCGCGTCAGGAACCAGATGCCGAACCACAGCAGCACCATGGCGACCGCGAAGATCGACGCGCCCGCGCCGATCAGCAGCAGCATATCCGCCACGACGTTGAAGCCGATGAAGGCGGACATGAACACGCCGACCGCAAAGCCGACGGCGGCGACGCCGATCGCGAGGAACACCAGGCTCAGCGCGAACAGCACCAGAAACACCGGCAGACCGGGCACCAGACCGGGGATCAGGAAGTACAAAAACGCCTTCCAGCCGACCTTGACATATTCCTTTTCGGGCGCCGGAGCGGCCTCTTCCGCTTCGGCGGCTTCCACGCCGGGGCCGAAGAGCTCTTCCACGAGCTCGGCCTCCGCCTCGTTCTCCTGCGCGGGCGCTTCCGCCTGCGCGGGAGCCTCGCCGAAGGCCTCCTCCGCCTCGGCAGCGACGGCCTTGACGAACGCCTCGTCCATCACGGGCTGCGCCGCGGGCACTTCCTCAGCGACGGCCTCGACGAACTCCGCCTCTTCCGCGGCTGCTTCCGCAGGCGCTTCCGGCGCGGCGTCCTCAGAGACGAAGCCGGTGTTCTGGAACAGAACCTCCTCCAGACGCTCCGGCACGGCGGCGTCCTCCTCCGGCAGATCGAGCGACACATTGAGATCCGGCACTTCGACCGCCTCGGGAGCATCCTCTTCAAAGGCAAGCTCGGGCATGCTGCTCTCATCGGGCGCGGCGGCGTTGGCCTCCGCCTCGGAGAGCAGTTCGGTCACGGGCGCCTCCGGCTCGGCTTCCGCCTCGACCTTTGCGCGCTCTCCGGCGCGCTTCTTGTCCGCATAGCGGATCAGCGCGACGGCGACCTTCGTGGGACTGCCGATCTGCTCGATCAGCTTCCCCTCATCTTCAGCGGCGTCGAACATCTGCTCCATCTGCGCGAGCAGCTTGGTGCGGGTCTCCTCATCCGTGATGAGCCCCAGCAGGTTTTCGACCTCCGCCATGTAATTCTGACGATTGATAGGTGTCACCCCCATTGTAGTGCAATGTTACAGGTTCATGCGTTATTATATGGCACGAACGGGCTTGGGTCAAGACCGAAAGTGAAAAAATATGTCGAAAAAGTGAAAATTTGTTTCTTTTTCCGATGCGTCTGTTCGGAAAGCTTGACATTGCTGTTTGGATTGCTTAAAATAAACCAGTTATCGCAAATTTGATCCGCAAAGGAGATTTCAAATATGGCTAAAGAGAAAAAGGTGGAGCAGATCACCGATATGGAGGTGGACTTCGCCCAGTGGTTCACCGACGTCTGCACCAAGGCGGAGCTCGTGGACTATTCCGGTGTGAAGGGCCTGTTCATCATGCGCCCGTACGGCTACGCGATCTGGGAGAACATCCAGAAGATCCTCGACGGCAAGTTCAAGGCGACCGGTCATGAGAACGTGTCCATGCCGATGCTGATCCCCGAGAGCCTGCTGCAGAAGGAGAAGGACCA
>CAMJHX010000016.1 GCA_946405655.1 uncultured Clostridia bacterium | reverse complement strand
CCGTCGGGATGCAGAGCACGTTCTCCTTGATGAAGGCGTAGCTCGTCGGGTCCCATGCGGTATAGCCTCTGGCCTCAAAGGTCGCGCGCAGGCCGCCGGAGGGGAAGCTCGACGCATCCGGCTCGCCGCGGACAAGCTCCTTGCCGGAGAACTCCATGATCACATGGCCCTGATCGACCGGAGAAATGAAGCTGTCATGCTTCTCAGCGGTCACGCCGGTCATTGGCTGGAACCAATGCGTAAAGTGCGTGCAGCCCTTTTCGATCGCCCAGTCCTTCATGGCGTTGGCCACAATGCGGGCAGCCTCGTCATCCAGACGCTTGCCGGTCTGAATCGTGCGCTGCACCTGCCGATAGGTCTCCTTGGGCAGCCGCTCCTTCATCACGGCGTCACTGAACACGTTGGAAGCAAAAATCTCCGCAATCCTAGCCATATGAATTTCCCCTTTCGTGGTTGAGATACAAAAAGCGGCAATGAGGCCCAGAGAACCCTCTCCGCGACTCCATTGCCGTTCAATGCCGTCACTTTACTCCCTTTTGCGCGGAATGTCAAGGCGCGGATTTCCAAAAAATGAATGATTTCTTCATTTTTATTGATTCTCACAATTTCTCGCCGGGATTCGCCGGATTCTGACGTGATTTTCACGCATACAGAATCTAAAAAAACAGGTTCCATTTTTCGTCGCGTTGAGATATACTATATGTTGTGAAAAAAAGAAAGGATCAAGGCAACATGCACGACACCTACATGAATCCACTCTGCGCCCGCTACGCGGGCAAGGAAATGCAGCGTCTGTTTTCAGACGACACGAAGTTCTCCACCTGGCGCAGGCTCTGGATCGCGCTGGCCGAGAGCGAGCAGGAGCTGGGGCTTCCCATCACGGACGAGCAGATCGCCCAGATGAAGGAGCACATCACGGACATTGACTATGCCTTTGCAGCCGCGCGCGAGCACGAGGTGCGTCATGACGTGATGGCGCACGTGCTCACCTTCGGCGAGGCCTGCCCCGCGGCAAAGCCGATCATCCACCTCGGCGCCACCAGCTGCTATGTCGGCGACAACACGGACATTCTGCTCATGCGGCAGGGTCTGCTGCTGGTGCGCGGCATGCTGCTGAACGTGCTTGCGGCGCTCGCGGACTTTGCCGAGCAGCACAAGGCGCTGCCGACGCTGGCCTACACGCATTTTCAGGCGGCGCAGCCCACCACGATGGGCAAGCGCGCCACGCTCTGGATGCAGGATCTGCTGATGGATCTGCAGCAGCTGGACTTCCAGCTGGACCATCTGCGTCTGCTCGGCTGCAAGGGCACGACCGGCACCGGCGCGAGCTTCCTTGCGCTGTTTGACGGGGATGACGCCAAGGTGGTAGAATTGGAGCAGAAGATCTGCGAGAAAATGGGCATGCCCGGCGCTTACCCCGTCAGCGGCCAGACCTACAGCCGCAAGGTGGACTATCAGGTGCTGCAGGCGCTCGGCGGCGTTGCGCAGAGCGCGGCGAAGTTCTCCAACGACATTCGCCTGCTGAGCCACCTCAAGGTCGTGGACGAGCCCTTTGAGGCCGGACAGATCGGTTCCTCCGCCATGGCCTACAAGCGAAACCCCATGCGCTCGGAGCGCATCGCCTCGCTCGCGCGCTATGTGGTGAGCGATGTGCAGAACGCGGCCATGACCGCCTCGACCCAGTGGTTTGAGCGCACGCTGGACGATTCCGCCAACCGCCGCATCAGCCTTCCCGAGGCGTTTCTCGCCGTGGACGGCATCCTCAACCTCTATCTCAACATCGTGCGCGGCATGACCGTCTATCCCAAGATGGCGGCCAAGCTCTTGAACGACGAGCTCCCCTTCATGGCGACGGAGAACATTCTCATGTACTGCGTGAAGGAAAAGGGCGGCGACCGTCAGGCGCTGCACGAGGCCATCCGTCAGCACAGCGTGGCGGCTGCCAAGGAAGTGAAGCTCAACGGCAGGCCGAACGATCTGTTCGACCGAATTCTGAGCGATCCGATCTTCGGCCTCACTGAGGATGAGCTCAGGGCCGTGAGCGATCCGATCCGCTTTACCGGCATGGCCGTGCAGCAGACCGAGCGTTTTCTCAGCGAATATGTAAAGCCCGTTTTGGACCAGAATCAGGACAGTCTCGGCCAGGAGGCCGTGGTATCTGTTTAACAGGAGGCAGTAACAATGTTAACATCCATTGTAGGCATCAACTGGGGCGACGAGGGCAAGGGCCGCATGGTCGACCTGCTCAGCCAGAAATACGACGTTGTCGTGCGCTATCAGGGCGGCAACAACGCCGGTCACACCGTCATCAACGACAAGGGCAAGTTCGTTTTGAATCTGCTCCCCTCCGGCATTCTGCGCGACGAGACCGTGAACGTGATGGGTCCCGGCATGGTCATCGACACCGAGCACCTCTTCCACGAGATCGGCCGCATCCGCGACGGCGGCATCGAGGTGACGCCGAAGCATCTGAAGATCAGCGACAAGGCCTGCATCTGCATGCCGTATCACAAGCTGCTCGACTGCCTGGAGGAGGACCGTCTGGCGGACAAGAAGTTCGGCTCGACCCGCCGCGGCATCTCCCCCGCCTACTCGGACAAATATATGAAGAAGTCCCTGCGCATGGGCGATCTCGCCGACCGCGAGGCGCTCAAGGCAAGGCTTGCCGACATCATTGAGTGGAAGAACCTCTTTGTCGTGAACGGCTATGGCCACGAGCCGATCAATCTCGACGAGATGATGGAGTGGATCGACACCTACGCCATGCCCTTCAAGGATTACGTCTGCGATACGACAGACTTCCTGCACGAGGCGATCGAGGACAACAAGTCCGTCCTCTTTGAGGCGCAGCTCGGCGCGCTGCGTGACATTGACTTCGGCATCTACCCCTACACCTCCGGCTCCAGCACGATCGCGGCCTATGCCACGCTCGGCGCCGGCATTCCCGACGTGGATCTGGACAATGTCATCGGCATCATGAAGGCATATTCCAGTTGCGTGGGCGAGGGCCCCTTCACCTGCGAGATGTTCGGCGAGGAGGCGGACGCGCTGCGCGAGGCCGGCGGTGAATACGGCGCCGCCACCGGCAGACCCCGCCGCGTGGGCGGCTTTGACGTGGTCGCCTCGAAGTACGGCGTGAAGATGCAGGGCTGCACGAGCATCGCGCTCACGAAGATGGACGTGCTGAGCTACATGGAGAAGATCCCCGTCTGCGTCGCCTATGAGATCGACGGCGTTCGCACCGACCGCTTCCCCATCGGCGTGCCGCTGAACAAGGCCAAGCCCGTCTATGAATATCTGCCCGGCTTCCACTGCGACATTTCCGGCTGCCGCAAGGCGGAGGATCTGCCGAAGGAAGCGATGGACTACGTCCGCTATCTGGAGGCCGCTGTCGGCTGCCGGATCAAATACGTCTCCGTCGGCGCAGACCGCGACGCGTACATCAAGCTGTTCTGATTAAAATGTGCATATAAAAATCGGCTGTCTGAAATGCAGACAGCCGATTTTTCTGTGTTAGTGGGAGCGGTAGGTGCTCACAGCCTCCACCTCGCTGGAGAGCTCCGTGCCCCACGCATCGAAAACATGACGGTAAGTCGTGACGGTCTTTCCGTTCACGTAATAGTCAATCTTCGCATAGCTTCCGTCCACATTGGTGCCCCAGATCTCCACCGTGAGCATGCCGTTCTGCACGTATGCCACGATCGCCACCGGGAAGGTACGGTTGTTTTCAAAGCGAAAATCCGGCGCGCCCCAGCTGACTGTGGCGTCCATACCGGGCTCGATATAGCCCACGGAGAACATGTGGTTCGTGCGCTCCAGGATCTTGAGGTTTGCTGTCATGGCGCACCAGTAGAGCGTGGAGGACACCTGACAGATTCCGCCGCCCAGCTCCTGCACCACCTCGCCGTCGGCATAGGCAGCCGCTGTGCGGAAGCCCGCTTCCGCAGTGCGCTGGCCGACCGTTTCGTTATAGGAAAAGCTCTGCCCGGGATAAAGCACCACATCATGGATTTTCGACGCCGCAAGCGTCACATTGTTCACGCGATTCCAGCTGCTGCCGCCGAGCGGCGTGCTCTTGACGGCGAGCAGGTCTCTGAAGAGCGACGCGTCGTCCTTTTGAAACGCCGCCGGCGTGACCACGCAGGGGATCTCCACCACGTCTCCGACTCCCGCCTCATCCCACAGGCGCTGCGCCTCCGAAACATCAAACTGCACGCCGGAGCGCGCATCGGCGATCTCCATGGTCTCGGTGTCAAAATAAGCGTTCACCGGGTCGCCGCAGATCTGATCGTGCAGTTGCTGCAGATCGATCTCTTTGATCTCCGCATCGCTGTCCGTCTTCGTGACGCAATCCGCAATGTCCTTGTGATTTTCCAGTGCGGTGAGCGTCTTCCGATAAACCTCGTCGGGATCGGCGAGCAAAAGCTCCGCGCCCTTCGTCACGCGCAGAAGCTGCGCCTCCTCGTCCAGCTCCAGATTGCCGCCGGAGAGATCCAGATTGACCTGACGCACCGTTTCATTGACCTGCTCGTGAAGCGCATCGGCGTCGATTTCATCGCCGAGGTCCGTTGCCACATTGTAGCCAAAAAGACCGCTGCGGAGATAGGCAAAGAGGTTGCCGAGCAGATTGCTCCTGCGGCCGTAATCCATCGCTGCCTCCGCCGCGGCGCGGGCGCTCTGGCTCCATCCGGCAACGCCGGAGCGGACGGTCATGCTGTTCTCGCCCGGGAGCAGCACGGTGAGCACCGCGCGGTCAGACCCGTCCCAGCCGGCGAGTCTGGCCGTGGCCGTCGCCTGCGCCGTCTCCATGCCGGAGAGCTTGGTGCCGTTGACGTTCACGCCGGGAAAGATCGTGGTTCGATTGGAAACAAGATAAGCGCCGCCGAGCATCAGCAGGCAGAGCGCTGCCGCGATCAGGCCGAGGATCAGCCAATCGCGCGGTCGAAGGTGCAGCCTGCTTTTCGGCGGCGACGCCGTCACAACGCCGCCGGTCTCCCGCTCATATTCCGCGCGGGCGGCGTCGCTGGTATAAATCGATTTGGAACTGAAGATTCGCAAGAGTCGGGTTCTCTCCTTAATAAGGTCTTTTCATTGCTTTATCATAGCAAATTTCGAGTGCATTGTCCACGGTAAAAGCGCTTAATCCTACAAGAATTACAGTAATTCAACCGTGCAATCAAACAAATTCCGGGAGCCCGCAGGCTCCCGGATCCGTTTTATTCCGCCGTCTGTGCCAGAAGCGTGTCCAGCTGCGCTGTATAGCGCGCTAACTCCGCGCCGAGGATGGTCTCCCCCACGATCTCGCCGGCGCTGTTTACAAAGAACGTGGTCGGAAACGCCTGCACGGGGATCTGCGCCTCCATGCCGTCCCACGGCTGCAGCACCGTGTAGCTTGCGCCCGCCTGCTCCATCAAAGAGCGCCCGGTCTCGAGCAGAGCATCGTCCGTCCCGTCATACAGGATGCCGACGATGGCGCAGTCCTTCTCCGCATATGCCTCGCTCAGCTCCTGCAGCTCCGGCAGCTCCTGAATGCAGTACCTGCACCAGGTGGTCATCACATTCACCATCGTGATCTTGTGCGAAGAGAAGAGCTCCTCGCTCGAGACAGCATTGCCGTTCAGATCGGCCGTTTCAAACGAGAGTGTCTGCGCATCCGCCTTGGCTGCAGGCTCGTCCGCCGCCGGGCGGATCTCGGTTTTGCCGCAGGCGGAGACCGCAAGCAGCAGGCAGAGCAGAACGATCAGCAAGCGTTTTTTCATGTGGTTCTCCTTTCGGCGCCGGAGGTTCCTTTTCCGGCGGCACGGAATTTCAGAGCGTTCCTGGGGCAGGCGTGAATGCACGCGCCGCAGCGGATGCACTCGGCGCTGTTTGGCGTTTTCGCGGGATCGACCTGCATCCTGCAGATCCTGGCACAGGCGCCGCATTGGATGCAGGCATCCGTATCCACTTCCATGCGCAGAACGCTGATTTTCTGGAACAGCGCATAAAACGCGCCGAGCGGACAGACATATTTGCAAAACGGCCGGTGGATGAACACGGACAGCAGGAGGACAAAAATCAGGATCGCAAGCTTCCATGCATAGAGCGCGTGTGCAGCGCCACGAATGCCGCGATCCAGCAGCGCGAGCGGAACGCCGCCCTCGAGCATGCCGACCGGGCAGATCCACTTGCAGAAATACGGCACGCTGAGGCCGAATTCATCGCGCAGAATGGTCGGCAGCAGAAGCACAAACACCAGCAGAAAGCCGTATTTCAGATATCGCAGGCGCTTGTCCAGCGCTTTCGGAACGGTCAGCTTCGGCGTCGGGATCATATACAGCAGCTCCTGAACGAGCCCGAACGGGCACAGCCAACCGCAGATAAAGCGGCCGACCAGCACGCCCAGCAGCGCAAGCCAGCCCAGCACATAGAAGGCAAAGCGCGGCTTTCGCCCGGTGATCATCGCCTGCAGCGCGCCGATCGGACAGGCGCCGAGCGCGCCGGGACAGGCATAGCAGTTCATGCCCGGCACACAGAAGCGCTTGAGCGGACCGGAATAGATCTGTCCCGTAACAAAGCCGCTCAGATGCGCGTTGGTCAACAGCGCCCAGAGTCCCTGCACCGCCTTGCGCTTCCGGCGGTGGGTCTTGAGATCAGCCAATGCCGCAGCACTCCAGACAGAGAGCCGCCGCTTTCTGCAGCACATCCGCCGTCTCGCCGCGCACAGCGCCGAAGACGCAGGACGCCAGCGCCAGAAGCGCGACGGCATAGGTCAAATACTCTCGTTTCATTGCATATCTCCAAATATATTTTTCTTCAGTATAGCATATAAGATGAGAATTTCAAAGCCCCAGCAGCGCGTTCCATGTGTTCGGGCCGACGATGCCGTCCACCGCAAGCCCCTTCGCTCGCTGGTACTTCCTCACGGCGGAAAGCGTGGCGCTGCCGAACACGCCGTCCGCGCCGTAGCTGCCGCAGGAGCAGCCGTTGAGAATCAAAAGACTCTGCGCGACCCGCACCTGATAGCCGCGGCTGCCTTTGCTGAGCATGGTCATTCGATATCCCTCCCCGGTCGGTTTCTCTGCGCTGCCGTGCTCCTTTGCCCAGCGCGCGAAATTCGGAAGCCCGTAGCCGCGGATATACCGCGCGCCGACGGTGAGATAGCGCCGCGCCACACTGTCGCCGTAATTGCCCTCGATGACAACGATGCGGCTGCCGTAGCACTGCTCCACGATGCCGACGTGATCCGGCACGCCGAGACTGTCTCCCGTGCCGGAATCCTGCCAGTCGTAGAAGACCACATCGCCGGCGCTCGGCACATAATCGTCGCGCTCCGTCCATTCACCGAGCCGCTGAAAGCCGCTCATCATATACCAGCAGCTGCACTCCGGCGGGACGATGTCCGTCATGCCGCACTGCTGCGCCACGGCGCTGACAAAGGCCGCGCACCACGGCAGAGACGTGTTCATCTGAAAGCCTCTCGGCAGCGGACGGATGGAATTGTAGATTCGAATGATTTCTTTGTGGGCGCCGGAGCTCTCCCGGATGCCGATATACTGCTGAGCCTGCGCAACAAAGCGGGCTCTCGCCTGCGCGGCGGTCATGGCGCTCTCTCCTTTCGGTTTTGCTCCATGCTATGCAGCGCTCGGCGTTTTGGTGTCAGATCAGGTCGTTCCGGTGCTCGAGTCCCCAGTCGCAGAGACGGTCGAGCACGCGCACCAGACTGCTGCCCCGCTCGGTGAGAGAATACTCCACGCGCGGCGGCACCTCGGGATACATCTTGCGGCGGATGAGCCCGTCGCGCTCCAGCTCCTTGAGGTTCTGGCTGAGCGTCTTATCCGCGACGCGGCCGAGATAGCGCTGCATCTGATTGAAGCGCACCGGCTCATATTCCATCAGGCAATAGAGGATGACCGGCTTATACTTGCCGGAGATGAGCGAGAGCGTATAGCTGTAGCCCGTGTCGCTGAAGCGCGCCTCCTCGATGGGATTTCGATCCACATAGCTTTCCTCCGGGTTAGTACCTAACGTTTATGTTGGTACTTGTTGAATTTACGTTCCCATGGTAGCATACGAACATCCCGAATGCAACCGGAAAAAGGAGAATGCATCATGGCAAAAAAGATCGTGATCTTAAACGGCAGCCCCCGCAAGGCGGGCAACACCTCCTCCCTCACCGCCGCCTTTGCCGAGGGCGCAAAGGCCGCCGGCAATGAGGTGACGGAGTTTCATCTCGCCGGCATGAGCATCCGCGGCTGTCTCGGCTGCTGGGGCGGCGGCAAGGACGAGACATGCCCCTGCGTGCAGAAGGATGACATGCAGCAGATCTACCCGGTTTACAAGGAGGCGGACGTCGTGGTTCTGGCCTCTCCCCTGTACTACTGGTTCATCTCCGGCTTTCTCAAGAACGCCTTCGATAGACTGTTCGCCGTGGCGGAGTGCGATCCGAACTACCGCAACCCGGTGAAGGAGAGCGTGCTGATCATGGCCGCCGAGGGCAGCGGATTTGAGGAGAGCGAGCACTGGTATGACCATCTGTAACAGCACATCGGCTGGAAGAGCCTCGGCAAGATCCTCTGCCCCTGGGTGACGCAGCCCGGCGACACGAAGGAAAAGCCGGAGCTGAAGCAGGCCTACGACCTCGGCTATTCCATTCACTAAACGTCTCAGCCGCTGCCGGCGTCCCGGCGGCGGCATTCTTTTGCGTCTATACTTGACGATTGTCAGCGATTGAGGTATAATACGATCACAAGGATGGAAAGGAGTCTGCCTATGACCGCCATACAGGAACGGCTGTTCGCGCTGCGGGACGCGGACTACGCCGCGTTTCAGCGCCCGCTGATGCCCACCGTGGGCGAAGAAGCCTTCATCGGCGTTCGCACACCGGCGCTGCGGTCGCTGGCTAAGGAGCTGCGCGGAACGGCGGAGGCGGAGGCGTTTCTCCGCGCCCTGCCGCATGTCTATTTTGAAGAGAATCAGCTCCACGCCTTTCTGATCGCATTGGAAAAGGATTTTGAGACGGCTCTGGCGCAGACGGACGCCTTTCTCCCCTGTGTGGACAACTGGGCCACCTGCGACCAGCTCACGCCGAAGGCATTCCGGAAAAATCGGGCGGCGCTGCGCGCGAAGATCGAGGAATGGATTGCGGCAGCGCATGAATACACCGTGCGCTTTGCGCTCAAGATGCTCATGGATCACTTTCTGGATGCGGAATTCTCCCCGGAGATTTTGGAGCAGGCCGCAGCGGTGCAGCGGAAGGAATATTACATTCGCATGATGCAGGCGTGGTTTTTCGCCACCGCGCTGGCAAAGCAGTATGAAGCTGCGGTTCCGTATCTGGAGCAGAACCGCCTCAATCTCTGGGTACACAATAAAACCATCCAGAAAGCCGTGGAGAGCTTTCGCATCACGCCGGAGCAGAAGGCATACTTAAAAACGCTGCGGCGAAAATCCGAACGGAGGTGACGGCATGGATCAGGCAAATCTGAACGCGGCGCAGCTGGAGGCCGTGACGACGACGGAGGGCTTTGTGCGCGTGATCGCGGGCGCGGGCTCCGGCAAAACACGGGCCCTCACCCACCGCTTCGCCTTTCTGGTGAACGAAATGGGCATCCTGCCCGGCAACATTCTCTGCGTCACCTTCACGAACAAGGCCGCAAACGAGATGCGCCAGCGCATCCACAATCTCACCGGCGACAACGACACCGGCTATATCAACACCTTCCACGGCTTCTGCGTGTCCATCCTGCAGGAGGACAGCCACGCCGTGCAGTATCCGAAGAGCTTTCTCGTGCTCGACAACTCCGACATCGACGCCATGCTCGCCATCATCTACGAGGAGCGCGGGCTGACGCTGCGGGACATGACCTTCTCCGACGCGCGGGACATGATTGAGATCCAGAAGCTCTTCAAGCACCCGGACTATTATCTCGACATGATCACCATGTCGCTCGAGACGCTGCACGAAAAGTATCTGCACGCAACGGCGACGCAGGAGATCATCTTTTACGGCTATCTCTATCAGGAAAAGAAATGCTTCGCGCTCGACTACAACGATCTGATCAAATTCTCGCTCTACATCTTTCAGGAGAATCCGGAGATCCGCCTCAAGTGGCAGCAGCGGCTGGAATACATCATGATCGACGAGTTTCAGGACATTGACGGTCTGCAGTACGAGCTGATGGAGGTGCTCTGCGGCTACCACAAGAACCTCTTCATCGTGGGCGATCCGGACCAGACGATCTACACCTGGCGCGGCGCGGACGTGAAGTACCTGATGCAGTTTGAAACGCATTTCCCCGGCACAAAGACGATCCTGATGACGGAAAATTACCGCTCCACGCCGCAAATTCTGCAGGCCGCGAACGCGCTGATTGCCAAAAACAGCTATCGCATCCAGAAGGATCTGATCCCCACCCTGCCGGACGGAAAAAGCGTTCTCTGCCACCACGCGCCCAATGCCGAAAAGGAGGCGGAGTGGATCGCCTTCCAGATGCAGAATCTGCACGACGAGGGCGTGCCCTATCGGGACATGACCGTGCTCTACCGCGCGCACTATGTGACGCGCACGGTGGAGACGATCCTGCAGAAGCGGAAAATCCCCTACACGATCTACAGCGGCGTGCAGTTTTTCGCGCGCATGGAAATTAAAGACGCGCTGAGCTATCTGCGCATGATTGCCATGAAGGACGATCTCTCCTTCCGCCGCGTTGCCAACACGCCCAAGCGCAACCTCGGCCAGCGGCGCATGCGGTTTCTGGAGGAGTACGCCGCGAAGGAGGGCTGCTCGCTCTACACGGCTCTGCGCCGGAATCTCGAGGATCCGCTCTTCAAGGGCACGAAGGGCGCGCAGTTTGTGAAGCTTGTGGAGGAGTTTTCCGCCTCCTATGCCGAGCGGCCGATCTCGGAGCTGCTGAGCGATCTGATGAACCGCAGCGGCTATGAGACCATGCTCCGCACCGAGGGCAGTCAGGAGCGGCTGGACAACCTCGCGGAGCTGAAGCAGTCCATTTACGAATATGAGACGACCTGCGGCGAGGAGGCCACGCTGGAGCACTATCTCGCACATGTGGCGCTCTTCACCAACAGCGACACGGACGATCACGCGGACAAGGTGAAGCTCATGACCGTCCACGCCGCCAAGGGTCTGGAATTTCCGTATGTCTTTCTCTGCGGCATGAACGAGGGCATCTTCCCGAGCCGGAAGGTGCGCACGCTCCCTGCCATGGAGGAGGAGCGGCGGCTGGCCTTCGTCGCCGTCACGCGCGCAGAGCAGCGGCTCTATCTCTCCGAGGCGGAGGGCCGCGGCATCGACGGCGCGCCGCGCTATCTCTCGCGCTTCCTGCTCGACATCGGCGAGGAGCATCTGGAGCAGGACCCGAAGCCGCGCCCGGGCCTCATTGAGGACGCGAAGAGCTATATTGCCATGAAGGAAAAGCATCTGCCGGAATCGCTGCCGCAGGGCGAGTTCACCGTCGGCCAGCGCGTGCGCCACAGCATCCTCGGCCCCGGCACGGTCATCGCCGTCGATACGGAAAAGGGAGCGCATGTGGTGCAGTTTGACAATGTAAAGACGGCAAGATCGATTTCATTTAAGGTAAAGCTCACATTGGAACAAGCTTAGTTAGGAGTGAGGAGTTAGGAGTGAGGAGTGATTCCATCCCCCCAACTCCTAACTCCTAATTCCTAACTCCTAACTGGTACGAAGGTGTTCCTATGAACAATCCATCTTCAAAAACCTATATTGCAATCGACCTGAAGTCGTTTTATGCCTCCGTCGCCTGCAGGGACCGCGGGCTGGATCCGCTGACGACGCATCTGGTCGTCGCTGACGAGAGCCGCACAACAAAGACAATTTGTCTTGCGGTGTCGCCCGCGCTGAAGGCGCACGGCATCTCCGGGCGCGCGCGGCTGTTTGAGGTCGTGCGCCGGGTGGAGGAGATCAACAACGAGCGCCGCGCGCTTGCCCCGCACCACATTCTCGAGGGCGAGGCCACAGACGCATCGGAGCTTGCCGACCCCTGCAAGGCGCTGGGCTATCTCGTCGCCGTGCCGGAGATGGCGCGGTATATCGAGGTGAGCACGCAGATCTATCAGATCTATCTGAAATACGTCGCCCCCGAGGACATCCACGTCTATTCCATCGACGAGGTCTTCATCGACGCGACGATGTATCTCGGCGTGCGCGGCGAGACCGCGCATGACTTTGCCATGCGCATCATCCGGGACGTGCTGAGCACCACCGGCATCACCGCCACGGCGGGGATCGGGCCGAATCTCTATCTGTGCAAGATCGCCATGGACATTTGGGCGAAGAAGAGCCCTGCCGACAAAGACGGCGTGCGCATCGCCGAGCTGACTGAGCGCAGCTACCGCGAGCTGCTCTGGGATCACAAGCCGCTGACAGACTTCTGGCGGCTCGGTCCGGGCTACGCCAAGCGGCTCGCCGCCTGCGGGCTTTACACGATGGGAGACGTGGCGCGCTTCAGTCTCACGAACGCGGAGACGCTCTACCGCATGTTCGGCGTCAATGCCGAGCTGCTCATCGACCACGCCTGGGGCTGGGAGCCCTGCACGATCCGGGATATCAAAGCCTACCGCCCGGAGAGCAGCAGTCTTTCCTCCGGGCAGGTGCTGCATATGCCCTATCCGTTCGCCAAGGCGCGGCTGGTTCTGCGGGAGATGACGGATCTCTTGAGCATGGATCTGAAGGAAAAGCATCTGACGACGGATCAGATTGTGCTGAGTGTCGGCTATGACCGGGAAAATCTCGCCGACGCCGAACGGCGGCAGAGCTTTCAGGGCGCAGTATCACGGGATTATTACGGCCGCTCGGCTCCGAGCAGCGCGCACGGCTCGATCAATCTGGGCGGTCAAACCGCCTCCACGCAGCAGATTCTGGACGCCGCCACGACGCTGTTCGATCAGATCGTGGATCAGGGGCTGCTGGTGCGGCGCATGTATGTGGTGGCAAACCACATCCTTCCGGCC
>CAMJHX010000015.1 GCA_946405655.1 uncultured Clostridia bacterium | reverse complement strand
GTCGGCTGCGGCGACTGCAAGGACAACGCCAAGGCGCTCGAGGCGGTCATCAAGGACATCACCGCCATCACCGGCCAGAAGGCCGTCGCCACCGTCGCGAAGAAGTCCGTCGCGAACTTCAAGCTCCGCGAAGGCATGCACGTCGGCGTCAAGGTCACCCTGCGTCAGGACCGCATGTGGGAGTTCCTCGACCGTCTGTTCAACGTGGCTCTGCCCCGTGTCCGCGACTTCCGCGGCATCTCGGCTGACGCGTTCGACGGCCGCGGCAACTACAGCCTCGGCCTCAAGGAGCAGATCATCTTCCCCGAGATCGATTACGATAAGATCGAGAAGCTCCGCGGCATGAACATCGCCATCATCACCACCGCGAACACCGATGAGGAAGCGCGCGAGCTGCTCCGCCTCATGGGCGCTCCGTTCGTGACCAAGGCTTAAGGGAGGAGAACGAACATGGCTAAGAAATCTATGATTCTCAAGCAGCAGGGTCCTGCGAAGTACTCCACCCGCAAGTACAACCGCTGCAAGATCTGCGGTCGTCCCCACGCTTACCTGCGCAACTACGGCATCTGCCGTATCTGCTTCAGAGAGCTCGCTTACAAAGGCCAGATTCCTGGTGTTCGTAAGGCTTCCTGGTAAGCAATCTGTAACCAATAGCAACACAACCCCGCTGGGTCTGAAAATGGCCCGGCGGGTGTGCGTGTCTTTTGCGCATTGCGCAAAAACGGCGGAAATCCGTTAGATTTTGGACGATATGTCTAAAACAGAACGGTTACAATCCGTAAAAATTGGTGAAACCAACAAATGACACCAGCCTCGTGGTATGGTAGAATAAATTGGTTGCGCCTTTTTGGTTGCACTCGCGAAAACGCCCTCCGTCTGGATCTGCGGGAGGCGGTTTTGCGCGTTCAATAGATGTTGCCGAGGGAGGCAAAAATGCCGTTGCCAAGCAAGCTTTCACTGTGTCCACCGCAGTCAAAGTCGAGCCGCCGCAGCTGTCGTTCGCGCCGATCCCGGTGACGAAACAAGTTTCTTTGGTTCTTTCTTTCCAAAGAAAGAACAGGGATGGCGAAAGGCCGCAGGGAATCATGCATTCATGCGGAACCTCGCCGCCCGAACCGGAATGTCCGGTAACTTCGAACAAGGAGGAAACACACAAATGCAGATCACTGATCCCATCGCAGACATGTTGACCCGCATCCGCAACGCCGGATCCGCCAGACATGCCACCGTGGACGTCCCCAACTCCAAGATGAAGAAGGCCATCGCCGAAATTCTTCTCGAGGAAGGCTACATCAAGAGCTTCCAGCTCATTGATGACGGCACGCAGGGCGTCATCCGCATCACCCTGAAGTATCTCCCCGGCAAGGAGAAGGCCATCCAGGGCCTCAAGCGCGTTTCCAAGCCCGGCCTGCGCGTGTACGCCGGCGCGGACGAGCTGCCCCAGGTCCTCCGCGGCCTCGGCATTGCCATCATCTCCACCTCCAAGGGCATCATGACCGACAAGAAGGCTCGTGCCAATCACGTCGGCGGCGAAGTCCTCGCGTTCGTGTGGTAAGGGAGGTAACGAGACATGTCTAGAATTGGTAGAGCTCCCATTGAGCTGCCCGCAGGCGTTGACTTCAAGGTCGAGGGCAAGCACGTCACCGTCAAGGGCCCCAAGGGTTCCCTCGAGATGGACGTCGTCCCCGAGATCGACGTTGCCGTCGAGGGCAATGTGGTCCACGTGACCCGTCCCAGCGATGAGAAGGCTTATCGCTCTCTGCACGGTCTGACCCGTACGCTCATCCACAACATGGTCGTGGGCGTGACCGAGGGCTTCCAGAAGACCCTCGAGATCAACGGCGTCGGCTACAGAGCGCAGAAGGAAGGCAAGAACCTCGTCATGAACCTTGGCTACTCCCACCCCGTGACGGTTTCCGAGACGGACGATATCCAGATCGACGTTCCGAACCCGAACCAGGTTGTGATCAAGGGAATCGACAAGCAGAAGGTCGGCCAGTTTGCAGCAGAAGTTCGTGGCAAGCGTCCTCCCGAGCCGTACAAGGGCAAGGGCATCAAGTATGACTACGAAGTTGTCCGCCGCAAAGAAGGCAAGACCGGCGCGAAGTAATTGGAGGTGTGCCTGAATGATTAAGAGACCCAACACGAAGGCGCAGCGCGCGAAGCGCCATGCGCGTGTCCGCGGCAAGATCTCCGGCACGGCCGAGCGGCCCCGTCTGAGCGTCTTCCGCAGCGAAAATCACATTTATGCCCAGATCATCGACGATGTGGCGCAGAACACCCTCTGCTCCGCTTCCACCGTCGAGAAGGGCTTCGAGGGTACCGGCGGCAACATCGAGGCTGCCGCCAAGGTCGGCAAGACCCTGGCCGAGCGTGCTCTCGCCAAAGGTATCGAAGAAGTCGTGTTCGACCGCGGCGGCAACATCTATCACGGCCGCGTGAAGGCACTGGCTGACGGCGCCCGCGAGGGCGGCCTCAAGTTCTAAGGGAGGAGGAAACGAAAATGGCTTATAACAATGACAGACGCGACCGTCGTCGCGAGGAGGAACCCTCCGAGTTCACCGAAACCGTCGTTTCCCTCAACCGCGTTTCCAAGACCGTCAAGGGCGGCCGCGTGATGAAGTTCAGCGCGCTCGTCGTCGTCGGCGACGGCAAGGGCCGCGTCGGCTACGGTCTCGGCAAGGCCGCCGAGGTTTCCGAGGCGATCCGCAAGGGACTCGAGGATGCGAAGAAGAACCTGACCACCATCACCCTCCAGGGAACCACCATTCCCCACGAGGTCATCGGCGCCTTCGGTGCCGGCCGCGTGCTCATGAAGCCCGCCGCCCCCGGTACCGGCGTGATCGCCGGCGGCGCTGTCCGTGCGGTCGTCGAGGCTGCCGGCATTCGCGACATTCGTACGAAGTGCCTGCGCTCCAACAACCCCGCCAACGTCATCGCTGCCACCATGCAGGGTCTGAAGAGCCTGCGCAACGCCCAGCAGGTCGCCGTGTACCGCGGCAAGACCGCTGAAGAGATTCTGGGTTAAGGAGGACGAAGCGATGGCAAACCTGAAGATCAAGCTCGTCAAGAGCCTTAACGGCAGACACGACAAACACATTGCGACCGCACAGTCCCTCGGCCTCCACAAGATCGGCAACGAGACCGTGCAGCCCGATAATCCCCAGACCCGCGGCAAGATCGCCAAGATCGGCTATCTCGTCCAGGTCACCGAAGTTGAATAAAGGAGGGCCGCGAAATGCAAATTCATGACCTGTCCCCTGTTAAGGGTTCCACCCACGTCGATAAGCGCAAGGGTCGCGGCCACGGCACCGGCAACGGCAAGACCGCCGGCCGCGGTCACAAGGGCCAGAAGGCCCGCTCCGGCGGCGGCGTGAGAATCGGCTTCGAAGGCGGCCAGATGCCTCTGGCGCGCCGCATCCCGAAGCGCGGCTTCCACAACATTTTCGCCAAGCCCCTGGAGAGCGTCAACGTCTCCGCCCTGAACCAGTTTGAGGACGGCGCTGTCGTCGATGCGCAGGCTCTGCTCGAGAGCCGCGTGCTTTCCAAGTGCGTCTATGGCGTCAAGATTCTCGGCAACGGCGAGATCACCAAGAAGCTCACGGTGAAGGCCAACGCTTTCTCCGAGAGCGCGAAGGCGAAGATCGAGGCCGCGGGAGGAAAGGCCGAGGTGGTGTAAGTGCTTCAGACATTCCGTAACGCATGGCGGATCGAAGAGCTGCGCAAGAAGATCCTCTTCACGCTGCTGATCGTCCTGCTTTACCGTCTCGGCAACGCCGTCCCGGTTCCCTTTGTGGACACCAACCTTCTCCAGCAGTATTTCAATTCCAGCAACCTGCAGAACACGATCTTCGGACTGTACAACGTCATGTCCGGCGGCGCGTTCTCCCGTGCGACGATCTTCGCGCTGAGCATTCAGCCCTATATCAACGCGTCCATCATCATCCAGCTTCTCTGCATCGCGATTCCGGCTCTGGAGCGCCTGCAGAAGGAGGGCGGTGAGGAAGGCCGCAAGAAGATCGCCTCCATCACCCGTTACAGCACCGTGGTCATCGGCCTCATCCAGGGCATTGCGTACTACATGATGATCCGCAACTACAAGCTGATCGACGAGGCTTATCTCAGCAACATCTGGGCCGCCATCGTCATCATCCTGACGTTCACCTCCGGCTCCGCGCTGATCATGTGGCTCGGCGAGCAGATCACCGAGTTCGGCATCGGCAACGGCATCTCGATCATCCTGTTCACCAGCATCGTCGCCCGCTTCCCGACCTCGGTTGCGACCCAGATCACCAACGTCGCGAACGGCACCCTGCAGTGGTGGCTGCTCCTGCTCATGTACATCGGCGCCCTCGCGCTGATCGTGCTCATCGTTCTCGTGAACGACGCCGAGCGCCGCATCCCCGTGCAGTACTCCAAGCGCGTTGTCGGCCGCAAGATGTACGGCGGTCAGACCACGCATCTGCCCATGAAGGTCAACATGTCCGGTGTTCTGCCGATCATCTTCGCGCAGTCCATCGCGTCGCTCCCCGCGACCGTCTGCATGTTCAAGGCCTCCTGGCAGAACAGCTGGCTCATGACCCACGTGTTCAACACCAACACCTGGCCCTACGCCGTGGTGTATTTCCTGCTCATCATCTTCTTCAGCTATTTCTACTCCACCATCCAGTTCAACCCCATCGAGGTGGCGAACAACCTGAAGAAGAACGGCGGCTTCATCCCGGGCTTCCGCGCGGGCAAGCCCACCAGCGATTTCATCCAGAAGGTGCTCAACAAGATCACCCTCTTCGGCGCGATCTACCTTGGCATCATCGCCGTCACCCCGATCATCATCGGTGCGGTGTCCTCTGCTGATTCGCTCACGGGCATTTCCCTCGGCGGCACGTCCATCATCATCGTTGTTGGCGTCGCGCTTGAAACCTTCCGCGCTCTCGAGGCGCAGATGCTCATGCGCAACTACAAGGGCTTCCTGAACTGATCTGGAGGGATCTGCTATATGAAACTCGTACTGTTAGGCGCCCCCGGCGCAGGCAAGGGCACGCAGGCTGAGATCCTCAGCCGCACCCTGAGCATCCCCACCATCTCTACCGGCAACATCCTGCGCGCTGCCATGAAGAACGGCACGCCCGTGGGACTGAAGGCAAAGGAATATGTGGAAAGCGGCAAGCTCGTCCCCGATGACGTGATCATCGGCGTCGTGCAGGAGCGTCTGGCTGAGCCCGATTGCGCGAACGGCTATATCCTCGACGGTATGCCCCGCACGATCCCGCAGGCCGAGGCTCTGGAAGCCAACCACATTGACGTGGACTGCGCGCTCAGCATTGAGGTGCAGGACCAGACCATCGTGGACCGCATGGGCGGCCGGCGCACCTGCAAGAACTGCAGCGCCACGTTCCATGTCGTGTCCAATCCGCCCAAGGTGGAAGGCAAGTGCGATTTCTGCGGCGGTGAGCTCGGCATCCGCAAGGATGACGCTCCCGAAACGGTCAAGGCCCGCCTCGACACGTACCACAAGGAAACCGAGCCGCTGAAGGAATTCTATCAGCAGCGCGGCAAGCTGAAGTCTGTCGAGGGTCAGGACACCATTGAAGAGACCACAGCGGTCATCAAGAAAGCTCTGGGTATTGAATGATTATCATTAAAACCCCGAGAGAGATCGACCTCATGCGTCAGGCCGGCAAGATCACTGCCGGGGCGAGATCTATCGCCCGGCAGATGATCGAGCCCGGCGTGACCACCGCTCAGATCGACCGTGAGGTGCACAAGTTCATCACGAAGTCGGGCGCCACGCCCTCCTTCCTGAACTACGGCGGCTTTCCCGCCAGCGCGTGCATCTCGGTCAACGAAGAAATCATCCACGGAATTCCCGGCGGCCGCGTGCTCCGCGAGGGCGACATCGTCAGCATTGACGTCGGCGCCAAGTTCAAGGGCTACAACGGCGACTGCGCCGGAACCTATCCTGTCGGCAAGTGCTCGGACGATGCGCTCAAGCTCATCGAGGTCACGCGGCAGAGCTTCTTCGAGGGCATCAAATTTGCCCGCGTAGGCTGCCGCATTTCCGACATCGGCCATGCCGTGCAGGAGTACGCCGAACGCTTCGGCTATGGCGTGATCCGCGATTATGTGGGTCACGGCGTCGGCGCGAAGCTGCATGAGCCCCCGGAGGTCCCCAACTACGGCAGACCCGGTCACGGACCGCGCCTCGCCGCGGGACAGACGATCGCCGTGGAGCCGATGGTGAGCGCGGGCACCTATGAGGTCCGCGTGCTGGACAACGACTGGACCGTCGTCACGGCGGACGGAAGCCTTTCCGCCCACTATGAGAACTCGATTCTCATCACCGACGGCGAGCCGGAGATCCTCACCATCGCAGACGACATTTAACAGGAGGTATTTTTCGTTGGCTAAAGACGATGTAATTGAGCTTGAGGGCACTGTGGTTGAATCCCTGCCCAATACCATGTTCCAGGTCGATATCGGCAACGGCCATATCATCCTGGCGCACATTTCCGGCAAGCTCCGGATGAATTTTATCCGCATCCTCCCTGGTGACAAGGTAACGGTTCAGATGTCTCCCTATGACCTCACCCGCGGCCGCATCACCTGGAGAACCAAGTAGGAGGTAAACATTATGAAAGTCAGACCGAGCGTCAAGCCCATGTGCGAGAAGTGCAAGATCATCAAGCGCAAGGGCAAAGTTATGGTTATTTGCGAAAACCCCAAGCACAAGCAGCGTCAGGGCTAAGACCCAAACGCAGCTGATTATCTAATCAATCCCGTGCCGGAAGTTCCGGCTCCCTCCGGCGGGAGTAAGCCGACTCCCACAAAAAGGCACGTGATTACAATAGTCCAAATCATCCCCAGCAACACATTATCTATCGAAAGGAATGATCGATTCGTATGGCACGTATCGCCGGCGTTGACCTGCCCAAGGACAAAAGAATTGAAATTGGCCTGACCTATGTTTACGGTATCGGCAGAACCAGCGCAAAGAAAATTCTCGAAATGACCGGGATCAATCCCGACACCCGCGTGAAGGACCTCACGGATGAGGAAGAAGCCAAGATCCGTGAGTGCATCGACCACAACTTCGTCGTGGAAGGCGACCTCCGCCGCAGCGTCGCGCTCGACATCAAGCGCCTGACGGAGATCGGCTGCTATCGCGGCATGCGTCACAGACGCGGCCTGCCCGTTCGCGGCCAGCGCTCCAAGACCAATGCGCGCACGCGCAAGGGTCCGAAACGCACCATCGCCAACAAGAAGAAGTAAGGGAGGGAACTGAACAATGGCTGCACCGAAAGGCAAAAAGGTAAGAACGCGCCGCAAAGAGCGCAAGAATATCGAGAAGGGCGCCGTTCACATCAGCTCTTCCTTCAACAACACGATGGTCACCATCACCGATCCGCAGGGCAACGCCATCTCTTGGGCGTCCGCCGGCGGCATGGGCTTCCGCGGAAGCAAGAAGTCTACCCCCTTCGCGGCTCAGACCGCTGCCGAGACGGCCGCCAAGGCTGCCATGGAGCATGGTCTGAAGACGGTGGAAGTGTTCGTCAAGGGCCCCGGTTCGGGACGTGAGGCTGCGATCCGCGCCCTGCAGACCGCCGGTCTTGAAGTCACCATGATCAAGGACGTCACCCCGATTCCGCACAACGGCTGCCGTCCTCCCAAGCGCCGCCGCGTCTAAGGAATAGGAGGTAGAGAATTATGGCAAGAAATATTCAGCCGATCGCCAAGCGCTGCAAGGCGCTGGGCATTTCCCCCGCTGAGCTGGGCTACGCCAAGAAGACCACGAACCGCAACCCCAAGGGTCAGATGCGCCGCAAGCAGTCTGAGTACGGCCGCCAGCTCAATGAGAAGCAGAAGGTCAAGTTCGTCTACGGCGTTCTGGAGCGTCAGTTCAAGAACTACTTCGAGATGGCCGAGCGCCGTCCCGGCCAGACCGGCGAGAACCTGCTCGCCATTCTGGAGAGCCGTCTGGACAACGTGGTGTTCCGTCTTGGCTTCGCCATGACCCGCCCCGAGGCCCGTCAGCTTGTCAGCCATGGCCATGTTCTGGTCAACGGCCGCAAGGTCAACATCCCCAGCTTCCTCGTGAAGCCCGGTATGGTTATTACGCTGAAGGATTCCAGCAAGAACCTTGAGAAGATCAAGGCGAACCTGGAAGGCACTTCTTTCCGTGCTACCCCCAAGTGGATGGAGTACGACGCGAACAACATGACCGCCAAGATCCTGGCTGTCCCCGCTCGCGAAGACATCGATCTGCCTGTGGAAGAGCACCTCATCGTCGAGCTGTATTCTAAGTAATTTAGAAACCCTCATATTGGTAAGCTGATCCACGCAGCGTCAACAGCTGACGCAACAATTTCACAAGGAGGGTTACTTCGAACATGGTTGAAATTCAGAAGCCGCGCATTGAATGCATCGAATCCCCCGAGGACGCTTCCTACGGCAAGTATGTGATCGAGCCTTTGGAGCGCGGTTACGGCACGACGCTTGGGAACTCCCTTCGCAGAGTCCTGCTCTCCTCTCTCCCCGGCACCGCTCCGACCTCCATCCGCATCAACGGCGTGCAGCACGAGTTCGCCACGATCCCCGGCGTGACCGAGGACGTGACCGAGATCGTTCTCAACGTCAAGAGCATCATCGCCAGCCTCCACTGCGACGGCCCCAAGACCGTCTATCTCGAGGCCTCCGGCGAGGGTGAGGTCACGGCGGGCGACATCCGCGCGGATGCCGACGTGGAGATCCTCAATCCCGACCTGCACATCGCCACGCTCGGACCCGACGGCGCGCTCTCCATGGAGATCACGCTGGACAAGGGCCGCGGCTATGTGCCCGCGGACAAGAATAAGGGCGCGCAGCAGATCATCGGAACCATTCCGGTGGACTCCATCTACGCCCCGGTCCTGAAGGTGAACTACACGGTGGAAAACACCCGTGTCGGCAACCAGACGGACTACGACAAGCTCACCATCGAGGTCTGGACCGACAAGACCACCACCGCGCGCGACGCGCTGAGTCTTGGCGCCAAGATCCTCTGCGATCTCTTCACGCTCTTCACCGATCTGTCTGACACGATCGGCAGCCGCAGCACCGTCGTGGAGCGCGAGGTCAAGCAGCCCGACACCGTCCTCAAGATGACGATCGAGGAGCTGGATCTCTCCGTGCGCAGCTTCAACTGCCTGAAGCGCGCCAACATCCACACGGTCGAGGATCTGACCACGAAGACGCAGGAAGAAATGATCAAGGTGCGCAACCTTGGCCGCAAGTCTCTGGAAGAGGTCGAGCACAAGCTCGCCACGATGGGCCTGTCCCTGGCCAGTGACGACAGCCAGCAGTAAGAACCATTATCGCAATAGCGTAACACCATACCGCTAACAAGGAGGAAAAACCGAAATGCCCGGAACAAGGAAACTCGGCAAGACCAGCGCGCAGCGCAAGGCCATGCTCCGTCAGCAGGTGACCGATCTGCTCGATAAGGGCCGCATGGAGACCACGCTCTTCCGCGCCAAGGAGATTGCTCCCATGGCCGAGAAAATGATCACCCTTGGCAAGAAGGGTGGCCTGCCCGCATACCGTCAGGCTCTGGCTTACATCACCCGTGAGGATGTCGCCAAGAAGCTGTTTGATACCGTCGCTCCCGGCTATGCCGAGCGCAACGGCGGCTACACCCGCATCACCCGCATCGGCACCCGCCGCGGCGACGCTGCCGAGATGGCAGTCATCGAGCTCGTGTAACCAAATAAAAAGAGAGCCTGCGTCGCAGGCTCTTTTTTTTTATTTACTCGCGCTTATCGCGCTTTGCTTGGTCGGCGCGAGGGCTTGCGTGACGCTTCGCCGCAGGGAGTTTTTCCGCCGCGCATGTCGCCGGAAAAACCAATTTGAATTGATTTGCCCTGTCGGGTAAACTCTGCAAGGAATTTCGAAATACCATGCCAGACTTCGGCGCACTCGCAGCGTTCTTGGTTTGCTGTAGGGGCGACCTGTGGTCGCCCGCCTTGCATTGACTGGAATTTCTGCCAATTCGCCGGGGTTTGCGCACATCGGAGACGGATCTGCGCGGGACGTCGAGGACGCCGTCCCCTACAAAGCACCATCTAAAATCAGGCGTAGGGCGGGGACCTGTGCCCCGCCGCCCCAGCCCGGAGAATGCGGCGGGCGACCGCAGGTCGCGTCGCTTGCGCCCGCCCCTGAACGGAACTGCCGCACCCTGTAGGGCGCGATGCCCACATCGCGCCGTGCGGCATCGAATTGAAATGACAGCCGCAGTCCGGCAATTTGATGATCCCGGATCGCGCGGGACGTCGAGGACGCCGTCCCCTACAAAGCACCATCTAAAATCAGGCGTAGGGCGGGGACCTGTGCCCCGCCGCCCAAGCCCGGAGAATGCGGCGGGCGACCGATGGTCGCCCTACCGTTTTCTTTCCCTGCGCCTAAACATTTTGCATTAAAAAACGCTCCCGATTCGGGAGCGTTTTTCAATGATAGATTCGATTTTACTTCAGGTTCTCCGCGCGCTGCAGGAATGTGACGATGTGTCCGCGCGTGCAGTTTGCCATTGTGCCGAAGGTGCCGTCGCCCATGCCGTTGGTGATGCCCTTCTCGGCTGCCCAGAGAACCGCTGTGGTGTACCACTCGCCGCGCGGCACGTCCGTGAACGGGATCGCGCTGGACTGCACGCCCGGCTGGAGCTTCCAGCGCCACAGGAACGTGACGATGTGGGCGCGGGTGCAGGGATCCTCCGGCGCAAAGTGCGTGTCATCCACGCCGTTGGTGATGCCGTTCTTCACCGCCCAGCGGACGGCGTTGTAGAAGTAATCGTCCGCGTGCACGTCCACAAAGCGGTTCACGCCGCTGACAGCGGGCTCGCCCGCCGCACGGTAGAGGAAGGTGACCGCCTGCGCGCGTGTGCAGTCGGCGTAGGGGGAGAAGTGCGTGTCGTCCGTGCCGTTCGTGATCTGCTTCGGCTTGTGCGTCACCGCCCAGTTGACGGCGGAGGTGAACCACTCGCCGTCCGGCACGTCCACGAAGCGCAGCCCCGTGGGGGCGATCGCCTCATAGCGGTAGGTGCCGCAGACGGTGCAGGTGTACTTGATGCGCCCCTCGGTCGCGGCGCCGGGCTGCAGCGTCACGACGCCGCTGTCCCATTTGTGTCCGGCGGGGACGAAATTGTCGTTGTATTCATCGCCGCAGCTGCACTTGTGGTTCGTATAGCCCTCCGTGGTGCAGGTGGGCTCGATGACGGTGTCCACATAGCTGTGCACGTGCATGGTCTTGGGGATGATCTCCTGCCGCGTCTCGCCGCAGCGCATGCAGGAATAGAGCATGATGCCGTCGGTCGTCTGCGTGGCGGGGCGGAGGATCGTGCCGTCGTTCCAGTCATGACCCAGCGCGGGGATCGGCTGGCGCACGTTGATGCGGCCGCAGTCCGGGCAGTTGCCCTGATAATAGCCTTCCTCGGTGCAGGTCGGCTCCTTGCCCACGGTCATGTAGGTCGTGTTGTGCCCCGTGGCGGGGAGCACGGTGTCGATCTGCTCGCCGCAGCGGGAGCAGGTGCCCTTGGCGTAGCCCGGCTCCAGACAGGTGGGCGCAGTGTAATCCTGCAGATGCTCATAGTCGTGCCCCAGCGCGGGGAGGATCCTGGAGTAATACGGCTGGTCGCACCACTCGTTCGTGCAGTGATAGTAGGCCACGCCGTCCTCATAGCAGGTCGGTTCCGTGATCTGGATCGGATCGTCATCGTCGCTGTGGCCGCTGGCCTTCTCAGTCGTGACGATCTCCACGTGACCGCATTCCTTGCCGTCCTGCCAGACGTGGCAGGTGTAGATCTCCTGACCGTCCTGTGTGCAGGTGCGATTAACGATCACGGGCTCGCCGTATTCATGGAAGTGGCCGACCCACATCGGCTCGCAGTTGTAGCCTAGCCAGGTGCTCATCGGGTTGCCCGGCTTGACGACGCTGCGCCACTGGCCGTAGGCTTCGGAATTGTAATCCGGCGTGGAGTACCAGATGGTCACCGTGCGGGGGAAGGAGTGCCGGTTTTCCTTCGCCTCCACGACCGTTGCCGGCGGATAGCCGCCGAAGGCGGCGTAGGTGAGCGGCGTCACGCCGGAGAGGTCATAGACCTCGCCGCTGAGCTGCTCCGCCACCGAGCGGGAGCCGTCCACATATTCCGCCTCGCCGCTGTCGACCTCCTTGAAGGCGGCGGCGATCGTGCGCAGGGCGCTCAGTCCGGTGTCCTCGAGGGAGTCAAAGGCGCGGTCGCCGATGCTGCGGATGTGGAGAGTCTCGGTGCCGTCGCGGTCGCCGAAGGAGACGCGCTCGAGCTTGTCGCAGGCGGCGAAGGCGTAGTCGCCGATGAAGGCGACGCGGTTCGGGAACGCGATTTTCTCCAGACTCGAGCAGCCGACGAAGGCGCCGGTGCCGATCGTGAGCGCGAGCTCCTCGCCCGCTTTGCCGGGGTAGATCTTCAGCTCGCCGCCGCGGCCCATGTCGAAGCAGCCGACGAACGCCCAGGCGCCGATGTTCGTCGTGCTCGCGGGGATCGAAACGTCGCCGACGACGCCGAGGTGCGAGCAGAAGGCAAACGCGCCGGTGCCGAGGGTCTTGAGCGCGGCGGGAAGATTAAACTTGTTTGTGCCGAGCACGTGATCCCAGGCGAAGGCAAAGTCGCCGATCTTGGTCACGTTCGGCGGGAAGGAGATCTCCGTCAGGTGGCTGCAGGTGCAGAAGGCGCGCTCGGCGATCTCAGTCAGTCTGGTGCAGGTGTTCATGCGCGCGAAGGAGAGATAGTCGCAGGCATAGAACGCGCGGCGGCCGATGCTCTCGAGGTTCGAGGGGAAGTTGATCGCGCAGAGCTGGTCGCAGGTCTCAAACGCCTTCTCGCCGATGCGCGTCACGCTCCCGCCGAGATATACCAGCATCAGCCCGTCCATGCCGAAAAACGCCTTGTCGCCGACGTTCGTCACGCCGGTGGTGTAGGTCTTGTCCTTGCCCTGCACGTAGAGCGCGATGATCTTGTCGTCGATGTTCTGAACCTCCGTGCCGTCGTTGAGCGTCACGGTGCCGGACCAGGGCAGCTGCGATTTGAGCGCATAGTCCTCCATCTCGCCGTTGCCGTAGAGCTTCAGGGCGTAGTATTCCTGATCCTCGGCGAGGCTGAAGTCCAGATTCGTCAGCAGGTCCTGACCGTTGAGGTTGAAGTCGGGGTAGCGCTTGCGCAGCTGCTCGAAGAGCTCGTTCTGCTCGAGCACGCTCGTGTCGGTCTTGAGCGCCTGAACCTTTTCCTGATCCACCTTGTAGATCTTGTACTTGACGTTGGCGCGCGGAATGTCGTCCACCGTTTTGCCGCAGGAGCCCTCCTTGACGACGGTGGACTCGTCAAACAGCTCGTCGATCTTCTCGCCGGTGAGGTAGCGGTCGAAGAGCTGCCCGATCTCGCCGTCCGCGCTGGCGGGCAGGGGGAGACCTGCAAACAGCCCAAGCACCAGCACCAGACTCAGCGCGAGCGAAAGCAGTCGTTTCATCATCCATCCTTCTCCTTTCGGAAGAAAAGTCTTATAAAGATTCTGACGCAAGTTTACCATTTTTGGTTCCCATTTTCAAGGGAAGCGGGCAGGGAATGTTTGCATAGACGGACGGAACGTGGTAAAGTG
>CAMJHX010000014.1 GCA_946405655.1 uncultured Clostridia bacterium | reverse complement strand
TCCGAACACGTCATGCGGTATTAGCAGTCGTTTCCAACTGTTGTCCCCCTCTGAAGGGCAGGTTGCTCACGCATTACTCACCCGTTCGCCACTCAGTCAAAGAAGAACTTTGACGAATCTCCATTCTTCAGTGCTTCGTTCGACTTGCATGTGTTAAGCACGCCGCCAGCGTTCATCCTGAGCCAGGATCAAACTCTCTATAAATCATATCATAGCCGCTTCACGAACGAAGCGGATACAATCAAGATCTTTAGATTGCTAATCAAGCTCTCAAAAGAATTATTTAACAGAGATCTTTCGATCTCTCAAAGAACCCTTTTCTTTGGTGCTTATTTGCATAAGCTACAAAACTTAATAAGTTTTGCGTTCTTACATTGTTTAATTTACAAGGTACACGCTCGCTGTGCCTCTCGGCGGCAGCTGAATTAGAATACCACGTTCGATTGGTTTTGTCAACCCCTAATTTTTATTTTTTTCGGGGCCGACTCAGAGGCTTGAGCCCCTTCCGTCGAGCGCTCGGCTACTATAGCACCAAAAACGGGGCTTGTCAACGATTTTTTTCGATTTTTTTCGAACTTTTTTTCTGCCAATTTTTGCTCCCCAGTATCTTGTGGTTTTTATCACACATACTACGCAAGATGTATTCAGAGTGGAGTGTGGAGTGTGGAGAGTGGAGTTTCCTTTCATTCGAAAAAAACACCGGAATATAACTGCGGAATCTCTGTTGAGTGCCTAAAAAATATTTTTTTCGGCTGCGAGGATTTTTTTCTGCGGGAAATTAAGCTGGGCTTGGAAAAAAATATTTTGGTTTTTGTCTGCTGGATCGATGGGCTGGTGAATGAGACGGACGTTTCGGAGGATGTGGTGCGGCCTTTGACGGAGTCTTCGCGTCTGGCGGCGGCAGATTCCTCTCGGCAGGCGGCGCGGCTGATCGAGCAGGGCGCGGTCTGGCGCGGCACGGTGCATCGGCGGGAGACGATGGATGATCTGGTTTCGGATCTCACGGCGGGGTGCGCGGCGCTCGTTTTCGAGGGGCTCGGCGCCGCGCTCACCTTCGAGACCAGGAGCCAGACCGGGCGCCCCGTGCAGGAGGCGACGATCGAGAAGGCGGTGAAGGGGCCGCGCGACGCCTTCTGCGAGACGCTGCGCGTGAACACCGCCCTCGTGCGACGCAGGCTGCGCACGCCGAAGCTGAAGCTCACAGAGCAGACCGCGGGGCGGGAGTCGAACACGCGCATTGCACTATTATATATAGAGGGGATCGCAAAGCCGTCTCTGGTGGAGACGGTGCGGGCGCGTCTGGCCGCGATGGATCTCGACGCGGTGCTCTCGGCGGGGGATCTGGAGCCGTATGTGACGGATCGGCCGCGCTCCCCCCTGCCGCAGACGGCGCACACCGAACGGCCGGACAAGCTCGCCGCCGCCCTGCTGCAGGGGCGGGTTGGCATCCTCGTCGACGGGCTCCCGGTCGGCTTTCTGCTGCCGGGGACGCTGGATCTGCTGATGCGCGCGCCGGAGGACCGCGCGGACGTGCCGCTCGTCGCAAGCGGTCTCACGCTGCTGCGGTGGCTGGCGCTCCTGATTGCGCTGACGCTCCCGGCGCTCTATGTGGCGGCGGCGCTGCACCACCCGGAGATGCTGCCGACGCAGCTGCTCCAAAGCATGGTGAAGGCCGAGCAGGAGGTGCCCTTCGGCGCGGCGGCGGTGATGCTGTTTCTGCTCATCGCCTTCGAGCTGCTGCAGGAGGCGGGGCTGCGCCTGCCGGCGCCGGTGGGTCAGACCGTGAGCATCATCGGGGCGCTGCTCGTGGGCGAGGCCGCCGTGAGCGCGAAGGTGGCAAGCCCGATCGCGATCATCGTGGTGGCGCTCGCCGGCATCGCGGGCTACAACGTGCCGAACCAGGAGCTCGCGTCGCTGCTGCGCTTTGCGCGCATGGGTCTTGTCATTGCGGCGGCGCTCGGCGGCATGTTTGCCCTCACCGCCGGATGCGCGATGCTCGTCTGGTACGCCTGCACGATCGACTGCTTCGGCACTGCCTGGCTCCACCCAATCGTGGACGCGGAGCTGAGCCCTATATTTCGCGTGTTTATGAGGAAAAATCAGCGGGACTATAAGCTGCGGGACAAGGAAGTAGTTTGGTGGAACAGAAGGAGACAGAAATGAGGGTGGAGTTAGGAGTGTGGAGTGTGGAGTTTAAAGAGGTGTCGGCAGCTGCTGACATATTTCAATTGCGCGCAGCGCTCCTTAAAACTCCACACTCCACCTTCCACACTCCACACTGAACTGGGGTTCGCATGAAAAGATTTCTTCCATTTTTCATCCTTCTGACCCTCCTCCTCTCTTCCTGCGCTCCCGTTCGTCCGATTCGGGAGCTTCGGATCGTGGAGACGCTGGGGTGCGATGTGTGCGAGGACGGCGTGTCGCTTTCGGTTGCGGCGGCGGAGCCGCGGCTGCGGCTGACGCAGGAGGCGCCCAGCCTGCGGCTGGCGATGGATCGGCTGCGCGATCAGGCGGCGAGCGAGGCGCTCTTTTTCGCGCACACGCGGTTTCTGCTCATCGGGCAGGCGATGGCGGAGGCGGATCTCGCGCCGGCGCTGGATCTCATGGCGCGCAGCGCGGATATGCGCCTGCGCACGCCGGTATTTCTGCTGCTGGGCGCGGACGCCGCCGACGCGATCGAGGCCGGGGATGAGGAGCGGGACGTGACCGAAATGCTCGCCGCGCTGCAGGACGATTTCGCCGAGCAGGGCGCGGGCGCAGCCTTTTCCTGCGCGGAGACGCTCGCTGCCCTCGCCGAGCGGGGCGCCGCGCTCGCGGCGGCGTGCAGACTGGAGGACGGTACACTCCGCCCGGCGGGCTATGGGATCCTGAAGGACGGGCGCTGCGTCGGGCAGATCGCGCCGCCGGAGGCGCAGGGCGTGAATCTCCTCTGCGGGCTCGGCGGACACGGCGACGTGCGTCTGGACGGCGCGACCGTGACGCTCTCGGACTGCGAAGCGGAATTTGCTCCGCGCTGGAGCGGCGACGCCCTCACCGGGCTGGACATTACCTTAAAGCTCCGCGCCGCGCTGACGGAGACGGACGGGCGGCGGGACAAGACGGCGGAGGCCGCCCGCGCGGATTTGGAAACGGAGCTCACTGAAACGGTGCAGGGCTGGTGCGAAACCATCCTGCGGCAGTCGCAGACACTGGGTGCGGATTTTCTCGATCTCGCGGGGCACATCCGGCACGACAGCCCCGCCAAATGGAGCCGGATCGCGCCGGAATGGAGCGCGGTCCTGCCCGATCTCGCATGGACGGTGACGGTGGAGGCGACGCTCGACCGGACGCTCGATCTTGAGGCGCCGGTGCCGCTGGGAGGGACGGAATGAAGCCGATGACGGAAAAGCAGCTCTGGACGATCGGGAGCCTCGCGGTGCTCTCGCCGCTGCTGCGCGTCGTGCCGGAGACGAACCTGCGCGCCGCCGGAAACGCGGGCTGGCTCTCGGGGCTGGCTGCGCTGCCAATCCTTGCGCTCTATGCGCTTTTTCTGCGCGCTGCGCTGCGCAGGCTTTCGGAGGGGGAAACGCTCGAGGACAGGCTTTTCGCACCGCTGCGGCGATTTCTGGGGCTCTGGGCGCTGTTTTACGCGGGGTTTGGCCTGCGCATGAGCGCGGAGCGCTTTTTCACGGCGCTCGGCGTGTTCACGGCCTGGCAGCCGTTTGCCCTGATTCTCGCCGCGCTCGCAGCTGTCGCGGCAGGATGGGGCGCAAAGCCGCTCGGACGGGCGGCGCAGATCTTCCTCGCCGCGGTGACGGCGGCGCTGCTGCTCGCGCTCGGCTGCGCCCTGCCGCAGATGGACTGGGGCAGACTCGGCGGCGTATCGCGATATGACGCGCCATCGATCCTGCGCGGGGCGCTGCCGACCGTGAGCGTCGGGATGACGGGGCTTTTATTTCTCGCCCTGCTCGCCCCGCCCGGGGGCGGATCTGATCTCAAGCGCGGCGGCGCCTTTCTGCTGCGCCTCACGCTCACGGCGACGGCGATCTCCATGGCGGCGGTCGGCGTGCTCGGCGCGGAGAGCGCGCAGCGGCTGAGCCATCCGTTTTTCATTCTGCTGCGCAACATCAGCCTCTCTCGCGCGATCGAGCGCGTGGAGGCACTCATCTCCGCCGTGTGGGTACTGCCGGATCTCACGCTGCTCGCGGCGCTGCTGATCCTCGCGCGGCGGCTCCTGCCCGTGCGCCAAAAGCCGCTCCCGGCGTGGATGCTTGCCGCCGCCGCGTTTGGGCTCGCGGCGAGCCTCTCTCCCACGGCGTTCGGTCTCGCGGTCTGGTCGGAGAAGATCATCCCGATCGCAGGGGCAGGGATCGCAATGATGGTTCCGGCGGCCGCTTTGTTGAAATCGAATTTAAAATGATGCATGGGAGAGGCAAAACCTCTCCCATATTATTAATTGTTTTTTCTGTAGGGCGGCCACCTGTGGGCCGCCGGGTTTCGTTACAGGGTCACGGCGGGGCACAGGTCCCCGCCCTACAGTTCTGTTTGGATGCGATGCAAAAACGGGAGGGGCAAGCCCCTCCCCTACAGTCCTATTTTACTTGCCGAAAAGCTTGGCGAAGAAGCCGCCGCTGCTCTTAGACTGGAAGATCTTATTGAGATCCGGGTTCTCGAAGCCCTTTTCCCAGACGATCTCGGCGCTCTCGGTGCGGGCGGTGGCGAGGTCGTTGAACTGCTCCATGGCCACCTGATAGCGCAGGGAAATGTCGTTGCCCTCATTGTCGGCGCCGACGTTGACGTCGCCCGTGAGCGGGAGACGGAGGATGACGTGGTAGCCCGCGGCAGTCTCCACGACATCGGACACCTCAAACGCCTCGAGCGCCTTGGCGCCGTCCTCGAACTCCTGCATCATCTCGCCGGAGCCGAAGACGTAGCCGTCCGGATAATACGCGAGGCCCGGGTCCTCACTCTCGGCGTTCATGAGCTCATCGAACTTCGTGACGAGCGCTTCATTGTCCGTGATGGCGCGCAGCTGCTGCAC
Source organism: uncultured Clostridia bacterium (assembly GCA_946405655.1). GTDB lineage: Bacteria > Bacillota > Clostridia > Oscillospirales > Oscillospiraceae > CAG-103. The sequence goes on along the minus strand of CAMJHX010000014.1, from coordinate 8,666 downwards.
GGCGCTCTCCGCGGCGGCCTTCTTTTCCGCCTTGGCTGCGTCATCCAGCTCGGCACCGGTCTCGTCCGTGACGGAATAGAGGATGTGCTTTGCGAGCATGAGGCCGTTTTCCTCGACGTACTCGGCGATGTCCTCGTCGCTGACCTTCTCGCCGTCGGCGCCGAAGAGCTCCTCAAAGAGCTTGGTATAGAGATACTGGATCTTGCCCTGATAGCGCAGGACGTCCATATCGAGATAATAGCTCTTCAGGTAATCCAGCAGATCCTCCTCGGTGCCCTCCTCGCCGGCGATGGAGGTGATGGCCTCCTGAATCATGCTCTCGACATACTCCTCGCCCTCTTCGCCGAACTCGATGCCCTTCTCGGCGGCCATGCCCTCGAGGATGTGATACTGCAGGATGCTGTCGTGCACGTTTCTCAGGAGCGTCTCGCCGAGCGGCTCCTCGCTGCCCTCGGCGGCATACCAGTCGATGGCGCCGTTTTCATCCGGAGAGGCGATCTGAGAGCCGATGTAGGCGAGCCAGTAGGAAAACTCGTTCCAGTAGACCGGCGTACCGTCCGCCGTGGCGACGAGGGTATCCGGCGCATAGGCGCCATAGGCGTTGGCGAAGACGTCCTCGGTCTCGGCGTCGTCCTGATAGCTGCGGATCTCCGTGGAGCCGCAGGCCGTGAGCAGGCCCAGCGAAAGCGCAAGGACCAGCAGCAGGGTGATGGTTTTCTTCATGTTTCAGTCTCCTTTGCGGTTTGACGTTTTTCTTCGATCTGTTCTTTTATCTTCTGCCAGTCGCGCAGGAACGCTCTGGCCTGTTCGATGACCTTGGTGCGGGTTTTGAGCTTTAAGAGCACCGCGGGCACGCTGCCGCCGTCGACGCGCAGGCGGCCCTTATATTCCGGCATGGCATAGAGCGCGGAGACGATCTCCATATCGAATTCGTCGAGCCGGAAGCGAAGCTGCCCGTTTTTCTGCGCGATGTCGGTGACGCCCGCCTTGCCCGCCTCGCCGCGCAGCAGCGCCACGCGCACCAGGCTGTTGACCGAGGGCGGCGGATCGCCGAAGCGGTCGATGATCTCGTCCATGAGATCGTCGGCCTCCTCCTCCGTGCGCACGAGGGCGATGCGGCGATAGAGATCCATGCGCTGCTCGCTGCTCGGCACATAGCTCTCCGGAATGTTCGCGGAGATGGCGAGATCGGCGGAGCACTCCGCCTTTTTCTGCACGGGCTCGCCGCGGAGCTCCTGCACCGCCTCCTCGAGCAGCTTGAGATACATATCATAGCCGACGTCGATCATGTGGCCGCTCTGCTCGGCGCCGAGGATGTTGCCCGCGCCGCGCAGCTCCAGATCGCGCATGGCGATGCGAAAGCCCGAGTTGAACTCGGCAAACTCGCGGATCGCGTTCAGGCGCTTTTCGGCGAGCTCGGTCAATTGTCTGCCCTGCCGGAACGTGAGATACGCGCTCGCGCGGCGGTTGGAGCGCCCGACGCGGCCGCGGAGCTGGTGCAGCTGCGCAAGCCCCATGTGGTCGGCGTCCTCGATGATGAGGGTGTTGACATTCGCGATATCGATGCCGGTTTCGATGATCGTGGTGCAGACGAGAATCTGCGTTTCGCCCTCGGCGACGGAGCGCATGACATTGGAGAGCTCCTCCTCGTTCATCTGCCCGTGCGCGACGGCGACGGTGGCCCCGTCGACCATCTTGGCGATCTTGAGCGCGGTGCGCTCAATGTTGTCAATGCGGTTATGGAGATAATAGACCTGCCCGCCGCGCTGCAGCTCGCGGCGCATGGCGTCGCAGAGGATGTTCCAGTCGTGCTCCATGACGAAGGTCTGCACGGGCACGCGGTCCTGCGGCGGCTCCTCGATGGTGGACATGTCGCGAATGCCGGAGAGCGCCATATTGAGCGTGCGCGGGATGGGCGTGGCAGAGAGCGTGAGCACGTCAACATTGCGGCTGAGCTCCTTGATATGCTCCTTGTGACCGACGCCGAAGCGCTGCTCCTCGTCCACAATCAGAAGTCCCAGCTTCTTAAACTCGACGCTCTTTTGCAGCAGCTTGTGCGTGCCGATGACGAGATCGCACTCGCCGGAGCGGATCGCTTCGAGCGTCTTGCGGTTTTCCGCCGCGGTCTGGAAGCGGCTGAGCATGCGGATCTCGATCGGGAAGCCGAAAAACCGCTGCGTCGCCGTCTGAAAATGCTGCTGGGCGAGCACCGTGGTCGGCACGAGGATCGCGGCCTGCTAGCCGTCGAGCACGCATTTCATGACGGCGCGGAGCGCAACCTCCGTCTTGCCGAAGCCGACATCTCCGCACAAGAGACGATCCATCGGGGTGGTTCGTTCCATGTCGGACTTGATTTCGCGGATGCAGCGCAGCTGATCGTCCGTCTCGAGATAGCCGAAGCGCTCCTCGAACTCCGTCTGCCACGGGCTGTCCGGCGCGAAGGCGTGGCCCTCGGTTTTGGCGCGCTGGGCATAGAGCTCGAGGAGATTGACGGCGAGCTTCTTCGCCGCCGCCCGCGCGCGGGTTTTGGTGCGGCTCCAGTCGGCGCCGCCCATCTTGGAGAGCTTGACGGGGTGATCCTCGCCCGCGCCGATGTATTTCGACACCATATCGAGCTGCGTCGCCGGGACATAGAGACTGTCAGACCCCGCGTAGCAGATCTTGATATAATCCTTCACCGCCCCGTCGACGGGCATCTGCACGATGCCGGCGAAGCGGCCGATGCCGTGCACATCGTGCACGACGAGATCGCCGACCGAGAGATCGGCATAGGACTGGATCGCCTCGCGGTTGGCGCTCTTTTTCGATTTGACGCGCCGCATGCCGCCGACGCCGGACATCTGCGTGTCCGTGAGGATGGCGAGCTGGCCGTGGGGATATTCCAGACCCGAGGAGAGGCTCCCGACCGTGACGAGGCACTTGCCCGGCGCGGGGAGCGACTCGGGGTTTTCCTGCACATAGGCGGGAACGTCGTGATTTTCCAGAAACTCGCCGAGCATGCCCGCGCGCCGCGCATCGCCCGCAAGCACCACGACGCGAAAGCCGAGGGAGATGTAATGCGAGATATCGTCCATGGCGGTCTGGATGCTGCCGCCGTAGCTGGACAGCTGCTTGACCGTGACGCCGCAGACCGCGCGCGGATCGATCGGATAGCGCCCGAGCTGGAAGGAATCGGCGAAGAAGAGCGCGAAATCCGCGAGCTTATGCACGAGATCCTTCCACGGAATGTAAAACTGCTCGGCGCGCACCGCCATGCTGCCGGCGGCGACAAGCTGATTGATATCCTCGGTGAGCTGATGGACATATTCCTTCGCGCGGTCTGCACAGCGGCCCGCCTGATCCATGACGAGGATCGCATCGGGCGCGAGATAGTCCGCCGCCGTCTCGAAGGATTCATACAAAAGCGGCATATAGCGGTCCGCCGCGTGCAGCGGCAGGGACGCCGCGAGCGCGTCCGCGTCCTCCTTGAGGGAGCGGGCGAGGTTGGCCGCGAGCGCCTCGTTTTTGCGCCGCGCCGCGCGCTGCGACAGCTGATTTAATTTCTCCGCGAGGGCGAGGCTGCCGCCGGGATAGAGCGTGGCGAGCGTCTCAGCCGCGGGCAGGATGCGGCAGCGCGAGACATTCTCCGTGCGCCGCTGGGAGGCGATATCGAAATAGCCCATGGAGTCAATCTCATCGCCCCAGAACTCGATGCGCACGGGGCTGTCCTCCGAGGGGGAAAAGAGATCGAGAATGCCGCCGCGGCGGGAAAACTGCCCGGGGCCCTCCACCTGCTGCGTGCGGACATAGCCGCAGCGCAAGAGCGCGTCCTCCACGTCCTCCGGCGCTATCTGACCGCCGTCCTCGATCGTGAAGGTGACGTTTCGCAGCACATGCTTCGGGATCGCGCGCTGCAGCAGGCCCGAGACCGTGGCAACGAGCACGGGACTTTCATCCGAGGCGAGCAGGTCGAGCGCGCCGAGGCGGCGCTGCTCGGTCTGGCGCGAGACGCTCAGCGCGGTATAAAATGTATAATCTCTCGCCGCGAGCACCGGCACAGGGACGCCCAGCAGGTGCGACAGATCGCGCGAGAACGACTCCGCCGCGGCCTCGTCCGGACAGATGACAACGACCGGACGCCCGGTCTCCGCGCGCAGGACGGCGGCAAGCTGGGCGCGCGCCGCGGCCGGAAGACCGGAAAAGAGCGCGGGAAGCCGCCCCCCCTCCAGCAGCTCCGGGAGCGGGGCATTGTTGTTCGTTTCAAAAATTGCGCTGGTCTGGGTAGCTAATATCAAATGTATCCACCATCAATTCTAACGTGATACGGGAATTACTATTATATCATAGTTTCCTGCAAAAAAGCAAACATCCGCGCGCGGCGCTGTTGAATAATCGAGGCTTATTATTTTAAACAATATTATAATAATAAGATATACATTATTATATATAAGTTCTATTGAAAAAAAGGGGTAAAAGCGATATAATGGAGTGTAAAATTTCAGGGGTTATGCCCTTTTTTGAGGTATGATTATGGATTCAACCAATCAGGTATGGGAAATGGTGCTCGGCATGCTCTCCGACCATCTGACCGAGACGGCATACAACACCTGGTTTGCTGACTGCACGGCCATCGATCTGGGTGAAAATCAGCTGGTGCTGCACACGACCTCCGCCGTGAAGCGGGAGATCATCGAAAAGCGCTACGGCAATCTCATCAAGCAGGCGCTGTTTGATCTCTTCTCCTGCCCGTTCGAGCTGAAGGTGATCGTGGGCGAGGAGGAGCTGATCGATTATAAGGAGCAGCGCACATTGGACGACGATATGCCGGAGCTCGAGGGCTATACCTTCGACCACTTCGTCGTGGGCCCGTCGAACCGCTTTGCGCACGGCGCGGCGCTGGGCGCGGCGCAGAACCCCGGCACGCTCTATAACCCGCTGTTCATCTACGGCAACTCCGGTCTCGGCAAGACGCATCTGCTGCTCGCGATCGGGCAGTACATCCGGCAGACCGACCCGAACACGAATCTGGTCTATGTGAAGGCGGAGGAATTCATCAACCACATGGTGCGCTCGCTGCAGACCGGCGCGATGGAGTCCTTCCGGCAGAAATACCGCTCGGCGGATCTGCTGCTGGTGGACGATATCCAGTTCTTCTCCGGCAAGGAGCAGATGCAGGAGGAATTCTTCCACACCTATGAGGCGCTCTACAGCGCGCACAAGCAGATCGTGCTCACCTCCGACCGTCCGCCGAGAGAGATGCGAAACCTCAACGACCGTCTCCGCAGCCGGTTCGAGGGCGGCATCCTCGCGGACGTGGCGCCGCCGGATCTGGAGACGCGCATGGCCATCACGCGCAACAAGGCCGCGCAGGTCGGCATGGTGCTGCCGGACGAGACCGTGCATTACATCGCCGAGAAAATCACCTCCAACGTCCGCCAGATCGAGGGCGTGGTGAAAAAGCTCACCGCCTATCATAATATTGATAAGAGCACCGCGTTCAACAATGCCGCCGTCGACCGCGCGATCAAGGACGTGATCCGCTCCGGCATTTATATCCCGACGCCGGACATCATCATTGAGGAGACGGCGCGGTATTATCAGCTCGACGGCGCGGATCTTCGCGGCAGCCGCCGCGACCGCAAGCCATCGCTCGCGCGGCAGATTGCCATGTACCTCATCAAAACGAACACAAACCTCTCCCTCAACCAGATCGGCGCGGAGTTCGGCAAAAACCACTCCACGGTGCACACCTCGATCATGAAGATTGAGGAGCTGTTAAAGTCTGATCCTGACGTCGCATCGACGATTCAGGATATCACCAGCAACATTCACTCCAGAAACTAATCGCATTCTTCAACAGTTACTGTTGAAAGATTGTCGAAAGATACCCTTTCTGTAACCTTGAAAAATAGACTGTTGAAAACCGTCGGATCTTTCAAACATTTTTCAACAGGCGGTTTTGATGACGGTTCAAAGCTTTTTTCCGCCTTTCAACAGTTTCGACAGGACTACTAATACTACTATTTTTTAAATCTTTCTTTCTTCAGAGAAAAACAATTTGTAAATCATTTGGGAGGATCCTAAAAATGAAATTTTCCTGTGAAAAATATGTTCTGCAGCAGGCGGCGCTCTCCACGGCGAGAGCCGCGGCCTCCAAAAGCCCGATCCCGACGCTCGAGGGTCTGCTGATTCAGGCCGGCGAGGGCGTTCGTCTGACAGGCTATGATCTCAAGCGCGCGATCTACACGACCATTCCCGCGGACGTCGCTGAGGCTGGCAACATCGTGCTTCCCGCGCGTCTGTTCTGCGAAATGCTCCGCCGCATGCCGGACGGCATTGTGACGCTCGCGGTCGAAAACGAGACGGTCAGCGTCAAGTGCGGCAAGGCGAATTTCGACATCGTCGGCATGAAGGGCGAGGATTATCCGGATCTGCCGATCGTCGAGCAGGAGCGCGGCGTGGCGCTGCCGCAGGGTCTCTTAAAGAAGATGATCAACGAGACGAGCTTTGCCATCAGCACGAACGAGGCGCGCCCGGTCTACATGGGCTCCCTGTTTGAGCTCGACAACAACGAGCTTCGCATCATCTCCGTGGACGGCTATCGTCTGGCGCTGCGGCGCGAGGCGGTGGAGGGCTACGGCGACGACTGCAGCTTCATCGTGCCCGGCACGGCGCTCGGCGATCTCGAGCGCTTCTGCGACGACAGCGAGGACAAGGTGCAGCTGTCCGTCGGCGATAAGTACATCTCCTTCACCGTGGGCGACAGCGTGATTCTCTCCCGCCGGCTGGAGGGCGAGTTCCTCAACTACCGCAAGGCGATCCCGGCGACGTTCCGCGTGAACGTGAAGACCGAGCGCGCGGAGCTGCTGCGCGTGGTCGAGCGCGTGAGCCTGATCGTGGACGAGAAGGTGCGCACGCCCCTGCGCCTGACCTTCAACGACGACGCGATCGACTTTGCCTGCACGACGCCGGTCGGCCGCGCCGAGGACGTCTGCCCCTGCGAGGGCAGCGGCGAGGGTCTGGAGATCGGCTTCAACGACCGCTACCTCTCCGACGCGCTGAAAAACGCCCCGGCGGACGAGATCCAGCTGAGCCTCAACACCGGCTCCTCCCCCTGCATCCTCACCGCAGCGGACGGGAGTGACAACTTTACGTATATGATTCTGCCGGTGCGTCTGCGCGCAGGTCAGTAAGAAAAAATGAGGAATTAGGAATTAGGAATTAGGAATTTCCGTCGAGGTCATTCCTCACTCCTCATTCCTCATTCCTAATTCGTTTAAGGAACGAGTTATGGAAAAGATTCAAATCAACACTGAATTTATAAAGTTAGATGCATTCCTGAAATTCGCCGCCCTTGTCGGTACCGGCGGTGAGGCGAAGATGGTCATTGCCGACGGGATGGTAAAGGTGAACGGAGAGACCTGCACGATGCGCGGCAAGAAGCTGCGCGCGGGAGACCAGGTCGAATTCGCCGGACAGACGCTCCTGGTGGAGCAGGCGTAATGGAAATTCGGCGCATTGCCCTGAACGGCTGGCGAAACTATGATTTCGCCTCCGCGGAATTCTCGCCCGGGACGAACGTGATCTCCGGCGAGAACGCGCAGGGGAAGACGAACCTGCTCGAGGCCGTCTATATGCTCACGGGCGGCAGGAGCTTCCGCACGCGGTTTGACAAGGAGCTCATCGGGTTTGACTGCTCCGCCGGAGAGATTCTGGCGGACGTCTTTGCGCATGGGCGCGAGCAGACCGTGAAGATCACGCTGCGGCGCGGGCAGCGCAAGCAGATCCTGCAAAACGGCGTGAAGAAAACGGCGACGGAGCTCTCCGGCGATTTCGCGGCGGTGCTCTTCTGCCCGGACGATCTGAACATCATCCGCTCGGGCGCGGCGGAGCGGCGCAAGCTGATGGATCTCGCGATCTCGCAGCTGCGGCCGAACTACGCCATGCTCCTCTCGGAATACAACCGTCTGCACGAGCAGAAGACGAGCATCCTGCGCGACTGGCGCGAAAAGCCGTCGCTCCTGGAGACGCTCGATGATTTTTCCAACCAGATGAGCCGCGTGTCGGCGAAGATCATCCGCTACCGCGCAGCCTACGCCAAGCGGCTCGAGCGCGCAGCCGCTCCGATCCACGAGGATTTCGCCGGCGGCGGGGAGCAGCTTACGATGGCCTACAAGACCGTGAGCACCGTGACCGATCCCCTCGCCTCGGAGCGGGAGATCTATTACGAGATCTGCGAGCATCAGGAGCGCCACCGCGAGGCGGAGCTCGAGAGCGGACAGTGTCTCACCGGGTGCCACAAGGACGACCTTCTGATCGACTTAAACGGTCAGAGCGCGCGATCCTTTGCCTCTCAGGGACAGACGCGCACCGCGGCGCTGAGCCTGAAGCTCGCCGAGCGCGACATTTTCTCCGACGAATTCGGCGAGCCGCCGGTGCTCATGCTGGACGACGTGCTCTCGGAATTGGACCGCAAGCGGCAGGAATTCGTCTTAAACCGCATCGGCGGCGGACAGACGCTCATCACCTGCTGCGAGGACGAGGAGATCGCCAAGCGCACGGGAGGCCGGGTGCTGACGGTGCACAGGGGGACGATCCGGTAATGTATCTGCATCTGGGAAACAACGTCATTGTGCGCAAAAAGAGCGTGATCGGCATCTTCGATCTCGACACGGTCTCCTGGTCGC
>CAMJHX010000013.1 GCA_946405655.1 uncultured Clostridia bacterium | reverse complement strand
TTCGGTGCGAAGCGAATATCCACAACCACGAAAAAGGCACGCCCATTGGGCGTGCCTTGATCGATGCAATTGTTGCAATCACACTGCGCGGGTGACCTTTCCGCTGCGCAGGCAGCGGGTGCAGGCGTAGACGTGCTTGGGGCTGCCGTCCACGATGGCCTTGACGCGCTTCACGTTGGGCTTCCAGGTCCGGTTGGAGCGACGGTGAGAGTGGCTCACCTGAATGCCGAAGGACACGCCCTTGTCGCAAAACTGGCACTTTGCCATGGTGCTGAAGCACCTCCTTACTGATATGTCTGCAAAACAGCTTATATATCATAGCAGAACCGCCCGACAAATGCAAGAGATTTTCAAAAAATCTTTTGTTCTGTCCGATTTCCGTTGCATTCTCCGCAGATGTTCGGTACAATATTAAAATAGAACCCAACATCTTGAGAGAAAAAGGAGCCTGTCATGAGTCAGAGTTACTCCATCCCACTGAAAAAAGTCGCCGAGGAGCAGGGCTTTACGCTGCTGCACACCAGCGCGGACTATGCCCAGATCCAGCTGACCACCGCGGATGTGAACCGCCCGGGACTGCAGCTGGCGGGCTTTTACGACTATTTCGACCCCCAGCGTCTGCAGATCATGGGCGTCGTCGAGACGACGTATATGAAGACGCTCTCGGACGAAGAGCGCCTGCACCGGTTCGAGGATTTCATGCAGCACCCGATCAAGGGCCTCGTCGTCTGCCACGACATGGACCCGCTGCCCGAGTGCATGATGATGGCGGAGAAGTATGACCGCAACGTCTTTCTCACGCGGGAGGACACGTCCCGCCTGATGGCGCGGCTCATCGAGTCCGTCTCGGCGCACCTCGCCCCGCGCATCACGCGCCACGGCGTGCTCGTCGAGATCTTCGGCGAGGGCGTGCTCATCATCGGCGATTCCGGCGTCGGCAAGAGCGAAACCGCGCTCGAGCTCATCAAGCGCGGCCACCGTCTCGTGGCGGACGACGCGGTGGAGATCCGCCGCACCGACCGCACCACGCTCATCGGCACCGCGCCGGAGATGATCCGCTATTACATGGAGCTGCGCGGCATCGGCGTCATCAACGCCAAGCAGATCTACGGCGTCGGCGCCGTCAAGCCCGACAGCCGCATCGACCTCGTCGTCAGCATGGAGCCGTGGGAGGACGGCCGCGCCTACGACCGGCTCGGCCTCGGCACGGATTACTATGAGATCCTCGGCGTGCAGATCCCGATGGTGACGATCCCGGTCCGCCCGGGCCGAAACCTCGCCGTCATCCTCGAGCTCGCCGCCATGAACAACCGCCAGAAAAACATGGGCTACAACGCAGCCGAAGCGCTCGCGTCGAGCCATGATGCCGCGATTGAAGCAGGAGGCTTCTGATGCAGTTAGGAGTGAGGAGTTAGGAGTTAGGAGTTGTTACCACAGCTTCACTCCTCACTCCTAACTCCTAACTCCTAACTAATTTGTTGAAGGAGAACCACATGTCGTTAGATCATCTGATTTCCCGGATTCATACTGAAATCCCGGAGCTGCTTATTCTTGAAAATGAACCCATGTCCAAGCACACCTCGTTTCGCATCGGCGGGCCGGTGCGGGCTTTGGTGCAGCCGCGCAGCGCCGAGGAGGTCGCCGCGGTCTGCCGTCTGCTGCGAGACGCGGGCGTGAAGCCCCTCATCCTCGGCAACGGCACGAACCTGCTCGTGACCGACGAGCCCCTAAACCGCGTCGCCGTGCAGTTCGGCGAGCGCATGAGCGCCATCGTCCCGGAGGGGGAGACTTCCCTTCGCGCCGAGTGCGGCGTCACGCTCGCGCGCCTTGCGGGGGAGGCGCAGCGCCTCGGCCTCGCGGGGCTGGAGTTTGCCCACGGCATCCCCGGCTCGCTCGGCGGCGGCGTGAGCATGGACGCCGGCGCCTACGGCGGCGAGCTCAAGGACGTCGTCGTCTCCACGCGGTATCTGGACGAGGAGCTCCAGCTGCGCGAATGCGTCGGCGAGGAGCATGATTTCGCCTACCGCCACAGCCGCTTTTCCGACACGGACTGCGTCATTCTCGACAGCACCGTCCGTCTCACGCCGGACGATCCGGACGCCATCATGGAGCGCATGATGACCCTGCGCGAAAAGCGCCGCGCGTCCCAGCCGCTGGAGATGCCCTCCGCGGGCAGCACCTTCAAGCGCCCCGTCGGAGGCTATGCCGCCGCGCTGATCGATCAGGCGGGGCTCAAGGGCTATGCCATCGGCGGCGCGCAGGTCAGCGAAAAGCACGGCGGCTTCGTCATCAACCGCGGCGGAGCCACATTCGATGACGTGCTGAGACTGATCGAGCATATCCGCGAGACGGTCTATCGAAACTCCGGTATTACATTGGAAACTGAAGTGAAAATTATCCGCGAGTGAGGAGTTAGGAGTTAGGAGTTAGGAGTTGTTACGACGGCTTCACTCCTCACTCCTCACTCCTAACTCCTAACTAATTGGAGGATTTCCATGAAATTCTTAATTATCTCCGGTCTCTCCGGCGCTGGCAAGAGCCGCGCTGCTGACGTGCTGGAGGATCTGGACTACTACTGCGTGGACAATCTGCCCACCGCGCTGCTGACCAAGTTTGCCGAGCTCTGCCTCGCCATGGGCGGGCGCTATGAGCGCGTCGCCCTCGTGACGGACGTGCGCGGGCAGGAGAGCTTCTCCGAGCTCTTCGAGGAGCTCGAAAAGCTTGAGGCGATGGGCGTCAATTACAGCATTCTTTACATGGAGGCGACCGAGGCCTCGCTCATCCAGCGCTATAAGGAATCCCGCCGTCCGCACCCGCTGGCGGACGAATGCGGCACGATCCAGGACTGCGTGGAGCGCGAGATCGAGCTCACGCGCCCCGTGCGCGCGCGGGCAGATCATATCATCAACACCACGGGGCTCAGCCTCACGATGCTGCAGCATCTGCTCAGCGACTTCTACGCCGCCGAGGACAAGCCCTCGAAGATGATCGTGAACATCGTCTCCTTCGGCTATAAATACGGCATCCCGATCGACGCTGATCTCGTGTTCGACGTGCGCTTTCTGCCGAACCCGTTTTATGACGAGGCGCTCCGCCCGCTCTCGGGCATGGATGAGCCGGTGCAGAAATACGTGCTCGAGAACGACTCCGCGCGCGGCTTTCTCGAAAAGCTCTTTGCGCTCGTTGATTATCTGCTTCCGCAGTATAACGAGGAGGGGCGCTTTTCGCTGAACATCGCCGTCGGCTGCACGGGCGGCCAGCACCGCAGCGTCGCCGTGGCGAATGCGCTGGCGCGCCATCTGACCGTGAACGACGAGGACGTGCGCCTCTTAAACCGCGACAGAAAGAGAGGCTGATATGAACCGGCACCTACCCACCCAGCCGCGCATCGCCGTCATCGGCGGCGGCACGGGTCTTTCCACGATGCTGCGCGGCCTCAAGCGCTACAGCTCCCGCATCACCGCCATCGTCACCGTGGCGGACGACGGGGGCGGCTCGGGCGTGCTGCGCGAGGAGCTCGGCATGCTCCCGCCCGGCGATATCCGCAACTGCATCTGCGCGCTCGCGAACACCGAGCCCACGATGGATCAGCTCATGAACTACCGCTTCACCGAGGGCCGCCTTGCCGGGCAGAGCCTCGGCAACCTCATGCTCGCCGCGCTCAACGACATAACCGGCAGCTTCGAGGAGGCGGTCAACCGCATGAGCGACGTGCTCGCCATCACCGGGCGCGTGCTGCCCGTGTCGAGCGAGAACGTGCAGCTCGAGGCGGTGTTTGACGACGGCTCCACCGTCGTCGGGCAGTCGAAGATCGCGGTGGAAAAGCGCGGCACCGGCCGCCGCATCGACCGCGTGCGCCTCATCCCGGAGTACCCCAACGCGATCCCCGAGGCGCTCGACGCGATCCGCGAGGCGGATCTCGTCGTCATCGGCCCCGGCAGCCTCTATACCAGCATCGCGCCGAATCTCATCACGAAGGACGTCGCCAAGGCGATCGTCGAGAGCCCGGCGCTGAAGGTCTATGTCCTGAACGTCATGACCCAGCCCGGCGAGACGGACGGCTATGCCGCCTCCGACCACATTCAGGCGCTGTTCGATCTCTCGGGCGAGCAGCTGTTCCATCTCTGCCTCGCAAACTCCCTCCCGATTCCCGCCGCGCTCGCAGAAAAATACGCCGCCGAGGGCTCCGAGCCCGTCCGCGTCGACGAGGAGCTCGCCGCAAAGCAGGGCGTGGAGATCCTCCACGCGCCCGTGGCAAAGATCAAGGGAGACCTCGTCCGCCACGACCCCGAGGCCCTGGCCAGAGAGCTCATCTGGATCTACAGAGCACGGGCGGAAACGCAGGTCTATGGATGAGAGTTAGGAGTTAGGAGTGAGGAGTTAGGAGTTATCCAAATTTGTCATTCTGAGCGGAGCACGGAGTGCGGAGTCGAAGAATCTTGGCAGAGCAGTAAAACAAACGCTGGATGTTCTATTTTGCTGCTCTGCCAAGATCCTTCGACAAGCTCAGGATGACAAATGGTTGCTGCGCACGAACCATCTGTCAACTCCTAACTCCTAACTCCTCACTCCTAACTTAATTGGTGATCCTATGTCATTTTCTACTGATATCAAAACAGAACTCTGCTCCGAATCGCTCTCCGACCGCGCTCTTGCCGTTGCGGAGGCCTATGGCGTGCTGCTCTACTGCCGCACGTTTTCGGCGACCGAGGTGCAGATCGTTACGCTCTGCGAGGCCTTTTCTCAGCGGCTGCCGAAGCTGTTTCGCCGCGCCTTCGGCGTCACGCTGGAGGAGCCGGCGCGCACCGGGCGCGGGCACTGGTCGTTCAGGCTCACCGACCGCGACGCCATCGCCGCCATGTTTGAGGCCTTCGATCTCGAGGCGCGCCGCACCGTGTCGCACCATGTGAATCTCAGTGTGCTGGAGGAGCAGGGGAGCGCCGTGGCGTTTCTGCGCGGGGCGTTTCTCGCCGGCGGCAGCGTCTCCGATCCGCGCAAGGGCTTTCATATGGAGCTCGCCACCGCGCATTACAGCGTCAGCCGCGAGGTGCATGCGCTCCTCGCCGAGCTCGGCTTCCCGCCGCACGATTCCGCCCGCGCCGGCAGCTATATGCTCTACTATAAGCGCGCGGACGTCATTGCGGATCTGCTCACGCTGCTCGGCGCGCAGCATGCCTCGCTCGAGGTCATGAGCGCGCAGGTCGAGCGCGATATGAACAACAAGGTCAACCGCCAGATCAACTGCGACAGCGCCAACGCCGACAAGGTCGTCGCCACGGCGCAGCAGCAGCTCGAGGCAATTTTGCGCATCAAGGAGCAGTACGGGCTCGACATTCTCCCCGAAAAGCTCCACGAGGCCGCGCTCCTGCGCATCGCAAACCCCGAAGCCAGCCTCGCAGATCTCGCGAAGCTGAGCTACCCAAGCGTGACGAAGAGCACGCTGAATTACAGACTCAAGAAGATTATGGAGTTCAACCCGGAAACATGAATTCGTTAGGAGTTAGGAGTTAGGAGTGTGGAGTTGACAAATGGTCCGTGCGCAGTAATCATTTGTCATCCTGAGCTTGTCGAAGGATCTTGGCACCGCAGCAAAAGAGAACATTCAGCCTCTGTCTTGCTGCTCTGCCAAGATTCTTCGACTCCGCACTCCGTGCTCCGCTCAGAATGACAAACTCGGACAACTCCTAACTCCTAACTCCTCACTCCTAACTCGGAGGTGATTTTATGTCCTTTGTCCACCTACATGTTCACAGTGAATACAGCCTGCTGGACGGCGCCTGCCGCATCAGCAAAATGGCGCAGCGCGCCAGGGAGCTCGGACAGACGGCTCTTGCCATCACCGACCACGGCGTAATGTACGGCGCCGTGGCTTTTTATCAGGCGTGCAGGGACGCGGGCATCAAGCCGATCATCGGCTGCGAGGTCTACGTCGCCACCGGCGCGCGCACCGAAAAAACGCGCCAGCCGGAGGGGGAGTACTCCCACCTCATTCTCCTCTGCGAAAACGAGACCGGCTACCGCAACCTCTGCTATCTTGTCTCCGCGGGCTTCACCGAGGGGTTTTATCTCAAGCCGCGCATCGACTGGCCGCTTCTGAAGCAGCACTCCGAGGGGCTCATCTGCCTCTCCGGGTGCATTGCGGGCGAAATTCCGAAGCGCATCCTGCGGCAGGACCCTGTCGGCGCGCGAAAGCTCGCGCGCGAGCTCAAGGAGGTCTTCGGCGACCGGTTTTATCTCGAGATCCAGAACCACGGCATCGGCGAGGAGCTGCGCGTGCGCACGGCGCTCTTCCAGATGTCGCAGGAGCTGGGCATCCCCCTCGTCGCCACGAACGACGCGCACTATCTCGAGCGCAAGGACGCGAAGATCCACGACGTCCTCCTCTGCATCCAGACCGGGCGCACGGTCGATGAGCCGATGCGCATGCGCTTTGAGGGCGAGGAATATTACCTCAAGAGCGAGGAGGAGATGCGCGCGCTCTTCGCGGAATACACCGACGCGATCGAGAACACCCAGCGCATCGCCGACCGCTGCAATTTCGATTTTGAATTCGGCCACTATCACCTGCCGCGCTTCCTCCTCCCGGAGGGGGAGACGAGCTCCGACGCCTATCTCACCAAGCTCTGCAACGCGGGCTTTCATAAGCGCTACGGCGATGACCGTCCCGAGGTGCGCCGCCAGCTGGACTATGAGCTCAACATGATCCGGCGCATGGGCTTCGTGGACTATTTCCTCATCGTCTCCGACTTCATCGGCTACGCCAAGCGAAACGGCATCCCCGTCGGCCCCGGGCGCGGCAGCGCCGCGGGCAGCGTGGTGAGCTACTGCCTCGAGATCACGGACGTCGACCCGATGAAATACAGCCTCTATTTCGAGCGCTTCCTCAATCCCGAGCGCGTGAGCATGCCGGATATCGACGTGGACTTCTGCGTGAACCGGCGCGGAGAGGTTATAGATTATGTAAACCGAAAATACGGCCACGACCACGTCGCGCAGATCGTCACCTTCGGCACGATGGCGGCGCGCGCCGCCATCCGCGACGTCGGACGCGCCCTGAGCATGAGCTATGCTGAAACCGACGCCGTGGCAAAGCTCGTCCCCAGCACGCTGAACATGACGCTGAACGAGGCGCTGCGCCTCTCCAAGCCCCTGCGCGAGATGTATGAGAGCGATGAGCGCGTCAAGACGCTCCTCGACACCGCCCGCGCCATCGAGGGCATGCCGCGCCACGCCTCCACGCACGCGGCGGGCGTCGTCATCACAGAAAAGCCCGTGTATGAATACGTTCCGCTCGCGCAGAATGAGGACAGCGTCGTCTGCCAGTATCCGATGACGACGCTGGAGCATCTGGGCCTCTTAAAGATGGACTTCCTCGGCCTGAGAAACCTCACGGTGCTCGCCGAGGCGGAGCGGCTCGTGCGGCGGCACAGCCCCGGCTTTTCCATCGAGCACGCGCCGGTGGACGACGCCGCGACCTTCGCCATGCTCTCCGCCGGCAAGACCGAGGGCGTCTTCCAGCTTGAGAGCACGGGCATCACCGCCGTCTGCGCCGGGCTCAAGCCCAAGAGCATTGAGGATATCACCGCCGTCATCGCGCTCTATCGCCCCGGCCCGATGGACAGCATCCCGCGCTTTCTCGAGTGCTCGGCGAACCCGGAGAAGATCACCTACAAGCACCCTCTGCTCGAGCCGATCCTCGCCGTCACCTACGGCTGCATCGTCTATCAGGAGCAGGTCATCGAGATCTTCCGGCGGCTCGCGGGCTTCTCGCTCGGGCAGGCGGACATGATCCGCCGCGCCATGTCGAAAAAGAAGGAGAAGGAGATCGTCAAGGAGCGCGCCGCGTTCGTCCACGGGGACGAGAGCCGCGGCATCGCCGGCTGCGTGAAAAACGGCGTGCCGGAGGATGTGGCGAACAGCATCTATGACGAGATCCTCGATTTCGCGAGCTATGCCTTCAACAAGGCGCACGCCGTGTCCTACGCGATCGTGTCCTACCGCACCGCGTATATGAAGCGCCACTGGCCGCGCGAATATATGGCGGCGCTCCTGACCAGCGTATTGGATAACAGCACCAAGGTCGCGGAGTATATCGCCGCCTGCCGCGAGATGGGCATTCAGCTTCTCCCGCCGGACGTGAACGAATCCGACGCGGACTTCGCCGTGGCGGGGGAGAACCTGCGCTATGGCCTCGTCGCCATCAAGGGCGTCGGTCGCGGCTTTGTGCGAAAGCTCACGCGGGAGCGCAGGGAGAACGGCCCCTT
The DNA here is from genome assembly GCA_946405655.1 of uncultured Clostridia bacterium. GTDB lineage: Bacteria > Bacillota > Clostridia > Oscillospirales > Oscillospiraceae > CAG-103. Next base: position 5,503 of record CAMJHX010000013.1, on the reverse strand, counting down.
CAAATCCTTCGATGAGTTCTGCCGCCGCATGGCGCAGCACGATCTCAACCGCCGCGAGCTCGACGGGCTCATCCGCTGCGGCGCGTTCGACTCCCTCGGCTATAAGCGCAAGGCGCTGCTGCAGGTGGCGGGCACGGTGCTCGACGGCGTGCAGACCGACGGGCGCAGCAACATCGCCGGGCAGCTCGATCTCTTCGGCATGGCCGAGGAGGAGACGCCGAACCCCGGCGGCAGCATCAAGATCCCGGACGTGGAGGACTTCACGCGCTGGGAGCGGCTGTCGATGGAGCGCGAGTTCACGGGGCTCTATCTCTCCGGCCACCCGATGGATGAATATCGCGAGATTGTGCAGCAGTCGAAGGCGGTCTCCATCGGCGCGGTGCTGAGCAATTTCTCCGATCCGGAGGGGCCGAAGCGCTTTGCCGACGGGCAGCGCATCATGCTCGCGGGCATCGTCATGTCCGTGCGCACACGCCCGACGAAGAATAAAACGCTCATGAGCTATGTCCAGCTTGAGGACGATACCGGCAGCATGGAGCTGCTCGTTTTCCAGCGCGCGCTGGAGGAGCATAAGGAGCTCATCAAGGAGAACACGCCCGTCTTCGTCGAGGGCAAGATCTCCGTGCGCGATGAAAAGGAGCCGCAGCTCATGGCGGATACCTTCCGACCCATGACGGCGGAGGGCTTAAAGCCCAAGCCGCCCGAGCCCGCGCCGCCGCGCAGGACCGTCCCGAAGGCGGAGCGCATCTGGGTGCGCCTGCCGAGCAAGGACGACAAGCGTGTCAAGCGCATCGGGCTGATCCTCGAGATGTTCCCCGGCACGGAGCAGCAGCTCATCCTCTATTTTGAGGACACCAAAAAACGAGCCGCCGCCCCCTGCCTCATCCACGAGGCGCTCGTCGACGAGCTCCGAGAGCTCGCGGGAGAAGAAAACGTCGTGGTGAAATAAAGAAAGCAGGCGCTGTCTCATTTTTTGAGACAACGCCTGTTTTTTCATGGGAATGATACGGACGAATGTATCATATTTTTAAGAACTATCCTTTTGCGACGGAATGCATCTGGATTGGTGTGTTTCCGCGGTTATAGAAGGTCCGCGTGTTGTTGTGCAGCTTTTGATACAGCATCAGGGCATCTTTCGCCTGCTGCATGGTAGGTCGAATCTTGTAGTACTCAAGCGCTTCTGAAAAAGCGTCGGTATTAGCGCCGAAGGCAATCTTCTTGTGTATCATCATTGTGATCGTGTTGGCCGTATTCTCGTCCAGTTGGAGCTCCGAGCGCAGAAAGCGTACAAATCTGGCGTAGCTTGGCTCCCGGAAAGGAAATCCGTATTTCACAATCTCCTCGATTTCCTTTTCCCGCATGATGGAGTAAGGCTTGGCTCCCTGCACATTCTTGATATATGCGTAGGTTTCCGGATCCTCGAATGCCTGCCGGGCGACGAGTTCATCTCCGTTCAGCACACAATCAGATTCGTCGTCCAGCGCCATCTCCAGCAGCGCCGGAACCTCCTCCGGCAAAATCACAGGGTCAGATGTCCGTCTGCACAGGCGGCAGAACTTTTCGAGCGGCATAATCCCGTAATACGGCGGCACGATCATGTTCAGGCACTGCAAAACCCAGATCGCCTTGCGCCGCTCCAGAAAGAACTCTGCGTCGCAGACAACCGGATAGAGGGAGCAGAGCTCAGCCGGCAGCACGATCCCTCCGTCGTCATCCCAAAATGCATAGCCGAAATAGCTGGCTGCGTCAAAGCAATCCAACTGATCCTTCGGCGGCATATAAACGCCTTTGGCCTGAAGCGCCGCTTCATATGCGCGAAGATCCTCATCCTGCATAAAACGGAACACATCCCGAATCGTCTCCGGCTTCAGGAGCGTTTCCGTCAGCGCGGCGCACAGCGCGTCCTTTGTCCGCATTACCTTTTTCGAAAGATGATATTCTTCGGCAAGATCCCTCAGATCCTCCAGCAGACAGGAGTGCAGAAGGTCGTTGAGCGGGAGCTTTCTGCCGGCCTGTTCTGTCTGTTGCTGCAGAAGCTCCGCAATCTTTTTGAAATACGCATCTGCAGACGGGAAGAAGGATTCTCCCTCGACCAATTCTTTCGGTACATTGCCAAGCGCAATGACGCCCTTTTGCGCCTTTCTCAGAAGCGTGCTCCGAGAGAACGGCTCGGACGCGGTATTTGTAAAGTGGAATCGCGCGCCAAGCTGCTTTCGGAGCTCGGCGGCGCCATCCATGCTTGATGAGCACTTTATCAGATCGGGGAAGGAAAGAATGCCTTCATTGGAAGTGGACTCAATCTCAATTCGATAAACGCGTCTGGAGCCTCGATAATAAATGGGCTTTCCAAATTGAAAAATGACCTCCAATGCGGTATGAGCCGCGCTGTATCCGCTGCAATATTGGTCTGCGCAGATTGCTTCTGCCGGGTCGGAAATTTCCCAGATCCTCGCTGTGCGGAATACCTCAAACAGAAAGGCCGAATGCTTATCGCCTGTGATGGCGTCGAGTATCAGGCTCAGCGCCGAAAAGCTGATGCCTCCCGGTACACGCAAGCGCCACCAAACCGGAGGCTTGCTGTCCTTTACCATGATCTTACATTGATAGGTTTTCACAGCCCCTCACTCTGCCTTTCACATGTTATAGTCTCATTCGGCTCAGCGTTTCCTGCAGCTCCGGGCTGAAGTCACGCAGATCCTCGAGTGTAATGACTTGATCCTCAAGCAGCGCTGCCAAATTTAAGACCATAGAAGATCTGCGAATATTATACACCACAACGCCGGGGCATTTTTTGTCCTGACGGATTCGCCTCTCCAGCTCCCAAAAGCGATCTGAGGCGGGCTGATTTGTGTTCAGCAGCGCTGCATAGGCATCGACCAGCTTTTCCATATACGCCTCCTGCCAGCCCGGCAGCTTGCGGCGAAACAGCTTCCAGTCCTTCTCGTTCACATGATTCTGCATATCAGAGCACCTCTCTTTATGATCGGATTATGTCATTTTATTTCCTTTCCAATATACCGTCTCAGGCGCAAAATAGCAACCAAAAGCACATTTGCGCATAGCCTTTCTGATGTGAGCATACATTGTGCTGACGGGAGGGTGGACGGATGGAACGGAATCTGGACGACCGGGCTTATGAGCTTGCGGTCTATATGCTGGAGCACGACGCCACGGTGCGCGCCGCGGCGGCGAAGTTCGGCGTATCGAAAAGCACGGTGCATAAGGATCTCACCGAGCGGCTGCGCCGGCGCGCGCCCGCGCTCCACGCGGCGGTCCGCGCCCTGCTCGACCGCAACAAGGCCGAGCGCCACATCCGCGGCGGCATGGCCACCAAGCGGAAATATCAACTGGATGCAGCCCAAAAGAAGCGGTAGGGGAGGGGCTTGCCCCTCCCGCGCAGAAGAGCGCCAAATGAGGAAAAATGAAAGGCGAATTCGCAGAATGAAGACTCTGCGGATTCGCCTTAAGTTTTGGTTGTCTGCCCGTTGGAATGCCGGGAGGGGCAAGCCCCTCCCCTACGTTCACTTTTCAGCCTTCGCTTCGCAGTAAATGCACCGATACGTCTTCGTCTCACGGTTGGCGAGCTGGAAGACCTGCGGGAGATCCGGCTCCACGCTCGTGATGCATCTGGGGTTGCGGCAGCGGAGCACGTCGCGGATGCGCTCGGGCAGGCCCGCGTGCTTCTTCTCCACGAGCGCGCAGTCGCGGATCACGTTGATCGTCGCATCCGGGTCCACGAAGCCGAGCACGTCCAGATTCAGCGGCTGGGCGGAATCGATCTTGATGATGTCCTTGCGGCCCATCTTGTCGCTCGGCGCGTTCTTGATGATCGCCACGGGGCAGTCGAGCGAGTCGAGCCCGAGCAGCTGATAGAGCTGCATCGCGCCGCCGGAGCGGATGTGGTCGATGACAATGCCGTTCTGGATGGAATCAATGTTCATGCCTGACCCTCCTTGGTGAGACCCAGCAGGGTCATGATCAGCGCCATGCGGACGAACTTGCCGTTGAGCGCCTGACGGAAATAGCAGGCGCGCGGGTCTGCGTCGATGGCGGTGTCGATCTCGTTGACGCGGGGCAGGGGGTGCAGGATCGTGAGATCCGCCTTCGCGCCGCGCAGCTTTTCGGGTGTGAGGATGTAGCTGTCCTTCAGGCGGAGATAGTCCTCCTCGTTGAAGAAGCGCTCGCGCTGCACGCGCGTCATGTAGAGCACGTCGAGCTGCGGCATCACGTCGGTCAGCTCCGTCGTCTGCACATAGGGCAGGCCCTGCTCGGCGAGAATGTCCTTCTTGATGTAGCTCGGCACCTTCAGCTCCTCGGGGCTGATGAGCACGAATTTCACGTTCTCATAGCGGCTGAGCGCCGCGATGAGCGAGTGCACCGTGCGGCCGAATTTCAGGTCGCCGCAGAGACCGATCGTAAAGTCCGAGAGCCGCCCCTTTTCGCGCCGGATCGTCATCAGGTCGGTCAGCGTCTGCGTCGGGTGGTTGTGCCCGCCGTCGCCCGCGTTGATGATCGGCACGGTCGAGTGCATCGCGCCGACCATCGGCGCGCCCTCCTTCGGATGGCGCATGGCGATGATGTCGGCATAGCAGCCCACGACGCGGATCGTGTCCGCCACGCTCTCGCCCTTCGAGGCAGAGGAGCTCGCGGCCTCGGAGAAGCCGAGCACCTGTCCGCCGAGCTCATACATCGCCGCCTCGAACGAAAGGCGCGTGCGCGTGCTCGGCTCGAAAAAGAGCGTCGCGAGCTTTTTATATTTGCAGACCTCGCGGTAGGCCTCGCGGTTTGCCACGATGTCGTCCGCCAGATCCAGCAGGTCGGCGATCTCCCGCTCGGAGAGATCGCGAATGTCAATTAAGTGTCTCATGCATTTCTCCAGGATTCGTCAATGGGGTTGTCGCGGAAGGCGAGCACGCGCTTGGCGTCCGCCTCGGAGATATAGCCGTCCTCCACGGCGACGGCGGTGATCGTGTCGATGTCCGTGAGCGACACGGCGCGCACGTTCGCCGCCTCGAGCGTGTGGATGCCCTGCTCCATGCCGTAGGTGCAGATGCTGATCACGCCGAGCACCTCGGCGCCGGCGTTGCGCAGCGCATCGACCGTGGTCACAACGCTGCCGGCGGTGGAGATGAGGTCCTCGATCACGACGACCTTCTCGCCGCGCGTGAGCTTGCCCTCGATGCGGTTTTTCCGGCCGTGATCCTTGCTGCCGGAGCGGACATAGCCCATCGGCATGCCCATCAGATGCGCCGCGATCGCCGCGTGCGCAATGCCCGCCGTGGCGGTGCCCATCAGCGCCTCACAGCCGGGGAACTCACGCCGCACAGTCTCAGCGATCTCTGCCTCAACCATGTCGCGCACCTCGGGCGCAGTGAGGATCAGGCGGTTGTCAGTATAAATCGGGCTCTTGATGCCGCTTGCCCAGGTAAACGGCTGCTCCGGGCGCAGAAACACCGCGCCAATGGCAAGCAAACCGCGAGCGATGGCTTCTTTCATACGTTTT
>CAMJHX010000012.1 GCA_946405655.1 uncultured Clostridia bacterium | reverse complement strand
CCGGAGGAGCCGGAGGTTCCGCCTGAGGTGATTGAGCGGGAGCAGCGGAGGCAGGACGCCATTTTGCGCATCCGCGACAAGTTCGGCAAGAACGCGATCCTGCGCGGCATGAATCTGGAGGAGGGCGCCACAGCCAGAGACCGGAATCAGCAGATCGGAGGTCACCGCGCATGAACGCCGAACAAGATCTTCTCTGCTGCGCCCGCCCGAGAACGGAGCAGCGTGCGCCGATGCCGATGAAAAACCGCGCGGCGCAGTTTGCCCCCTTTGCCGCGCTCACGGGATATGACGACGCCGTGCGCGAAACGGAGCGGCTGACCGACCGTCGGCCGGAGATCAGCGAGGACCGCGCGGAGCTCCTCGACCGGCGTCTGCGCTGGCTGCGGGAGCAGATCAGCACAGAGCCCGAAATCACCGTGACGTGGTTTGTGCCGGATCTCCGAAAGGAAGGCGGCGCCTGCCGAACCAGAACCTGCCGCGCGAAACGGCTGGATGAGCAGCGCAAAACGCTCCTGCTGGAGGGCTGCGAATGCATCCCCATCCTCGACATCTGCGATCTGCAAATTTCACAGGAAGATGTTTAATCACCAAGTCGGAACCGCAAATTAGTAATAACTAACAAAATCGCCCCGGATTGTGCATTTTACACAATCCGGGTGTCGTTTTTCTGTGATGCAGAACGAACGAAAAAATGTTACAATAACAAAAAGGTGGATAACCGCCTGATTTAAGGATAAAGGAGGAGATCCCATGGCAAATATTCATGATATTACCCGCAACGAATGGATGCTCAAAGGTCCGCTCGCCAAGCGCGGCTATGACTGGTGGTGGCATTCCTTCACGGCAGAGGACGCCGAGACCGGCGAAGAGAAGCCCTTCTATGTTGAGTTCTTCACCTGCAATCCCGCGCACGCAAAGGATGAGCCCGTGATCGTCTGGAACCGGCCCGACGCGCGCAAGCGCGGCGAGCGTCCGTCCTATCTGATGGTCAATGTCGGCACCTGGGGCAAGGAAAAGGCGCAGCTGCACCGCTTCTTCGCCTGGAAAGATGTGCGCATCTCCCCCGTAACGCCCTACTCCATCGACGCGGCAGACTGCTTCTGCAGCGAAACAGAGACCCGCGGCAGCATCGACATCACCGAGGCGGAAGCCAAGGCGCACCCCGAATGGATGTGCGACGCAGGCCACATCAAGTGGGACCTGAAAATCAAAAAGGACATTTCCTTCCACGTCGGCTACGGCGCGAGCAAATTCTTCCGCGACATCAACTCCTTCGAGATGTTCTGGCACGCCGAGGGCATGAAGAGCTACTTCGAGGGCGAGATCGAATTCAACGGCAAAAAATACGTCGTGAAGCCCGAGACCTGCTACGGCTATGCCGACAAGAACTGGGGCGGCGACTTCACGAGCCCCTGGGTCTGGCTCTCCTCGAACAACCTCGTGAGCAAGAAGACCGGCAAGCAGCTGAAAAACAGCGCCTTCGAGATCGGCGGCGGCAGACCGAAGATCTTCTTCTACGCGCTCGAGCGCAAGCTGCTCGGCCAGTTCTATTATGAAGGCAAGAACTACGAGTTCAACTTCTCCAAGTTCTGGACCGGCAGCCAGACGAAATTTGAAAGCTGGGAGACGGACGACAAGATCCACTGGCACGTGGAGCAGACCACCTTCACCGCCAAAATGATCACGGACATCACCTGCAACAAGGCCGATATGCTGAACATCAACTACGAAGCGCCGAACGGCACCAAGCGGCACAACCGCCTCTGGAACGGCGGCAACGGCGTGGGCACCATCAAGCTCTACCGCCGCATCGGCAAGAAGGACATCCTGATCGATGAAGTTGAGGCAAGAAACATCGGCTGTGAATACGGCGAATACGACAGGTAAGGAGTAAAAAAAGATGATCAACGGTAAAACCATCGTCCTCACCGGCGCGAGCAGCGGCATCGGTCTGGAGGTTCTCAAGCTGCTGGTGCAGGGCGCGGACAACCGCATTCTCGCGGTCTCCCGCCACGCGGTGGAAAAGCTCACGAACTTTGCGCCGAACGTCACCCCGTTCGACTGCGACGTGAGCAGCCCCGAGGGAATCGAAAAGCTCTTCGACAAGGCCGAAAGCATGTTCGAGAAGATCGACATCTTCTACGCCAACGCCGGCTTCCCCTACTACGAGCGCTATGACTACACGGACTGGGAGCGCGTCGAGCGCATGTTCCGCACGAACACCTTCGCGCCCATGTACACCTACTCCCGCTATCTGCGCCACCTGAACGGCCGCGACGGTCATCTCGCCATCACCGTGAGCGCCATCGGCCAGATGGCCATGCCGGGCTACGCCGTCTACAGCGCGAGCAAGTTCGCGACGCAGGGCTTCCAGCAGGCCGTGCGCACCGAGAAGCCGGACAATCTCAAGATGACCTGCCTCTACCCCGTCGCCACTGACACGAATTTCTTCGTCGTAGCGGCTGACGGCGAGAAGTTTGAAAAGCCCTTCCCCGTGCAGAAACCCGACGTCGTCGCCCGCAAGATGGTCAAGGGCATCGAGAGCGGCAAGAAATACGTCTCTCCGTGCTTTCTCTTCGCCGTGAGCAAGGTGCTGATGGGCATCTGCCCGCCGATCCGCACGATCTACTGGAAGCTCGAGTACGCAAAGCTCGTCCGCATGGAAAAGAAACTCGCGAAGAAGGAGAAATAACAATATGGCATTTGAACATCTGCTGAGCCCGATGAACATCGGCACCCTGACGATCAAAAACCGCACCGTCATGACGGCGGCGGAGATGAGTCTGGGTCAGCCGGACGGCACGCCGACCGAGCGTCTGATGGACTATTATGAGGAGCGCGCCAAGGGCGGCGTCGGCCTCATCATCCCAGGCGTCACCCGCGTGAACGACATGGGCGCAGCCTCGACCTACACGCAGCTTGCCATGAGCCACGACTATCACATCGAGCCCATGCGCGAGTTCGTCGAGCGCATCCACCGCCACGGCGCGAAGCTCGGCATCCAGCTGCATCACCCCGGCCGTCAGGGCTATTCCAGCAGCACCAACTCCCTGCCGATGGTCATCCCGATCGTCAAGCGCTTCCCCAAGGTGCTCGACGGCATCTTCAAATGCACGCCGATTCTGCTCGGCATGGAGGAAAAGAAGCTGATCTGGTCGGTGCAGGCGCCCTCCAAGGTGGAGCTCGCCAACCACGGCGCCATGCGCATGCACGCCATGAGCCGCAGAGAGGTCAAGAACCTCATCAACGACTTCATCGAAGCGGCGGTCCGCTGCCAGAAGGCGGGCGTCGACGTCGTGGAGCTGCATGGCGGTCACGGCTACATGATCCAGCAGTTCCTCTCCCCCAACACGAACCGGCGCACGGATGAATACGGCGGCAGCTTTGAAAACCGCATGCGCTTCGTCTCCGAGATCATCACGGGCATCCGCGAGCGCTGCGGCCGCGATTATCCGCTGATGGTGCGTCTGACCGCGGACGAGATGTACGACAAGATCGGCATGCCCGGTAAAGGCTACGATCTGGAATACGGCAAGAAGGTCGCCGTGGAGCTCGAAAAGCTCGGCGTCGACGCCATCAATGTCACCAGCGCCTGCTACGACGTTTACAACCGGTGGCTGGAGCCCACGAGCTTCGAGCCCGGCTGGCGCGCCTATCTCGCCAAAGAAATCAAGTCCGTCGTCTCCATCCCGGTCTGCGCCGCGAACTTTATCCGCTCCCCCGAGCAGGCGGAGCGCCAGATCGCGGACGGCTGGCAGGACTTCGTCGGCTCCGCGCGCACCTTCATCTGCGATCCGCACTGGGTGCAGAAGATTGAGGAAGGCCGCCCCGAGGACATCAAGCGCTGCATCGGCTGCCTGAACTGCATCTCCTCCTTCATGACGAACGCGAAGGTCGGCAAGAACGGCGAGTGCGCGCTGAACCCCGCTGTGGGCAGAGAGCGCATCGACAACGCCATGCCGCGCGACGGCGAGGGCAAGTCCGCCGTCATCATCGGCGCCGGTCCCGCGGGTTTGATGGCCGCGGAGGTTCTCGCGCGGCGCGGCTTTGCCGTGACGGTTCTGGAGAAGAACAAGGAGGTCGGCGGTCAGGTGAACACCGCCGCAAGCTGCCACCTGAAGGGCAAGCTGCACTGGTGCATCGAGGATCTGATGACGAACGTCACGAAGCTCGGCGTCACGGTCTGCAGCGGCGTGGAGGTCACGGCCGATTCCGTCGCGGAGCGGAAGCCCGACGTGGTTCTGCTCGCCACCGGCGGCGTGCCGGTCGTGCCGAAGAGCATCCCCGGCATCGACAAGCCGCACGTCTGCACCGCGCCGGAGGTCATTCTCGGCAGCATCCGTCCGAAGGGCAAGACGGCCGTCGTCATCGGCAGCGGCATGACGGGTCTGGAAACCGCCGAATTCCTGCTGCAGGACGGCTGCGACACCACCATCATTGAGATGGCGCCGGAGATTGCACCCGGAACGTGGTTCCAGCTCGTCGACGACGAGATGGAGCGCCTCGTCCCCGCAGGCTGCAAATTCATGGCGGGCACGAAGCTGCTGGAGATCGGCGACGACGCCGTCTCGGTCGAAGACGTCAAGACCGGCAAGCAGAGTCTCATTCCCGCCGAGGCTGTTGTCCTCTCGATGGGCGTGCGTCCCATCCCCGACCTCGAGGAAGAACTCAAGGCCAAGGGGCTGAACGTCGTCCGCGTCGGCGACGCCGTCAAGAGCGGCACGATCGCGAACGCCGTCCACAGCGCCTACAACACGGCAGTTGCGCTCTAATCAAACATATCAAACATACATAGTAAAAATCCCCTGTGTCAGTGATGACACGGGGGATTTTTCAGATTCCCGCAATCAGCGGTACCAGAAGCGGAACCAGCAAGCTGCAGATCAGTCCGGAGACAAACGCATAGATTGTCATGCGCCGGCTCGTCGCCCGCACAATCACAGGCAGAACCGTGTCCATCGCGGTCGCACCTGCGGAGGCCACGCACTCCAGATATCCGAGATGCCGCGCAATCGTTGGGATGAAGAGAATGCTGAGAATTTCGCGCAGAACATTGGCAAGGAACGCCACAGCCGAAAGCTTCAGCGAATACGGAGCAAGCAGCGTCGGCGCGAGCGAATACCATCCCATCCCGGCAGCGGCGGCAGCCGTATCGCGCGGCGTAAATGGAAGGAGCCATCCGGCAAGCCAGCCAAAAAGCAAGCTTCCGAAGATCACCGCAGCCGGAATCAGCAGGGCTCCGGCTCCCGCAGCTCGGATGCTCGAAGCCGCTTCACCCTGTCGTCCCAGATCCAGACCAACCAGAAACAGCATCGCGTCCAGTCCCAACGTTATGACTCTGCCGCAGCGCGAAGAAACCGCTTCCGGAAGAAACCAGTGACCAAGGATAAATCCTAAAACCACGGCGGCAGTAATCATCCATGTCAGAGTTTGATCCCCCTGCATATCTTCCACTGTGTTCTGCTCCGCGCTCGCACCGCGCGGCAGCGCCTTCCGGTTCAGACGCAAAAGGAAAACTCGAACAGCAAGTAACATCAGGATGCTGCCCGCCATGGCAAACATCGAGATGACCAGCGCAGAAAGACCGATGACATCCAGAGATGCGGCAACCTCTTCATTCGATCCAAGCTGAATACCGAGCGCCAGAATGATTGCCAGAAGCAGAACCGTCTGCAAAGGAGGAAGCCAGGTGGCATTGCGATTTTTCAATTCACGGCGGGAACCGAGCAGCACTCCGAGCGCAACAAGCAGAAAATATCCCGCAACCGTCAATAGTGTAGATGCTGTATGCTCCATAATCCTTCCCTGTCAAAAAGCGCGCCGCAGAGCTGCGGCGCGCTGTGTATCGGATAACTTATGCTCCCCAGAGCGTTTTCGGATAAACACCGCTGTCATGCAGCGCGCGAAGCGACGCCATGACGCCGGGCTTGTCCTCCTGATAGGTGATGCCGAACCAATGATCCGGCGTGGACAGCACGGTGGTTTCGATCTCGCCGCTTCTCGTAAGCTCATCCATCATGATCGGCAGCAGGCATTCGCCCTTGATATCATCCGGGGCGAGACCGCGCAGGAACGCGCGGAAATAATCCTCCATCACGTCCAGAATGGCAGGATGCCAGCCCCAAAGGTTCATGCTCACCGGCGTCTCCGGCGCAAGGATCGGACCGTCCTTCCGCTCGGAGGTATCACGGATCGTGCCGTCATCGCAGACCTTGATCTTATAGGTCTCATTGACCTTCTGCAGCTTTCCGTCCTTCACGATGCAGACGCCTCGGGTGACGGTGCCGTAGGGGCTGACGGTGTTCTGCAGCTGATAGCCCACCATGGTCGCGTGCGCGGAGTCCTCCAGACGAGAGAGCTCGGCAGAAATTTCCTCCAGCGCCGTGCGTCCGTAATAGTCGTCCGCGTTCATAACGGCAAAGGGACTGTCGATCACGTCCCTCGCGCAGAGCACGGCATGCACCGTGCCGAACGGCTTGACCCGCTCCGGCGGGATCATATAGTCCTCGGTAAAGCGGGCGGGATCCTGAAACACGTAATCGATCTTCAACCCGGTCGCAGACTCCACGCGATCTCCGAACAGCTCCTTTACATCCTGCAGCATGGTCGGCTTGATGATCAGAACAATGTGATCAAATCCGGCGCGGAGCGCGTCATAAATCGCGTACTCCATGAGGATCTCTCCCCCGGGGCCCATGCGCTCTACCTGTTTAACGCCGCCGTAGCGGGAACCGAGTCCTGCTGCCATAATCACCAATGTTTTCTTGCTCATAATGTGATTCCCCATATTGATTATACTTTATATTGTGGTCGTTACTTACCATAACATTCCGGCAACGGAAAGTCAACCGTCTTTCCTTTTTCTGCGGGATTGCTTTTTTCAAACACATCGATTATAATGAGCACGATTGATTTACATAACACATATAAAGGAGGTGTGTCTGCTCCCTGCAGACGACATCATATGAATGCAAAACGAATCCTTTCGCTGCTGCTCGCCGCAGTGCTCTGTGTTTCTCTTGCCGGCACGGCATTTGCGGCAGAAGAAGAACCGCTGGTGATCTGCCTCGACCCCGGTCACGGAGCCAGAGACAGCGGCGCGGTTGCCACCTACGACGGCGTGGAATATCAGGAGGCCGATCTGGTGCTGAAGATCGCACTGTATCTCCGCGCAGAGCTGGAGACCTATGAGAATGTCAAGGTGATCATGACCCGCACGGATCGGCAGGGTGAAATGCCCACGATCGATCCCGAGAAGGTCAAGCCCCGCGTGGATTTCGCCGTCCAGAACGGCGCGGATGTGCTCATCAGTCTGCACTTAAACGCGCTGGAAAACACAGAGACTCACGGCGTCATGATGCTCACGAGCAACGGCTATTACAATCGTGAGTGCGCCGACGTCGGCATCGCGCTCGGCACGAACATGCTGCTCACGCTCTCCCAGCTCGGTCTGCTCAACCGCGGCCATCTGAAAATGAATTCCAGCGACCGGAGAAACCCCAACGGCACCGTCGCGGATTATTACGCCATCGTGCGCGAGGGCATCTGGCAGAACATTCCCTCTCTGATCGTGGAGCACTGCTATCTCACCAACGAGGACGACTTCCGGAATTATCTCAGCAGCGAGGAGAAGCTGCAGGCGCTGGCGCTGGCTGACGCGAACGGCATCGCCGCCTATTACGGGCTGCAGAAGATCGGCAGCAATCCCCGCCAGCTGGTTGACTACAGTGAACACTGGGCGGCTGACATGATCGACATTGCCGTGAGCAAGGGCTGGGTCACCGGCTATCCCGACAACACCTTCAGACCTGACAACACGCTGACCCGCGCGGATTTCGTAACGCTGCTTGCCAGACTCAGCGGCGAGACGGCGGCGCCGATCACGACAAATCCGTTCCCGGATGTGCCGGCGGAGGAATATTATGCCGCCAGCGTCGCCTGGGCAGTCAGCGCCGGGATCATCAACGGCTTTGACGACGGCACCTTCCAGCCCGCAGCGGCCATCACCCGCGAGCAGATGGCGCATATCATGACGCTCTATCTCAAGCACAAGGGGATAAGCGTGCAGGCGCCGGAGGGCGGCGGCGCAAGCATTCCGGATCTGGATCAGATCCAGCCCTACGCGAAGAATGACGTTCTCTTCTGCTACGCAAACAGTCTGCTCAACGGCAGAGACGAGGGCTTTGTCCCGCAGGGCAGCGCCACGCGCGCCGAAGCCTGCACCATCCTGCTTCGAATGCACGACTATCTCCACGCCCACCCCGCTGCTGAAGAAGCACCCGCAGCGGTAGAGGCGGTTCTCTCTCCGGAAATCGCGCTGCCTCCGGAGGCGGAAGCTTAATCAAATCCAACGAACCAAAAAGATCGGCTGTCTCTGACTGAGGCAGCCGATCTTTTGATTTATCGGAAAAGAATCAAACTGAGTATGATCAAATAGAGAAACGCAAGCGTCATGGGCGCGAGAGCGAACGTCAGCGCCGTGATGCGATCCTCGTCCCGCGCGGAAGAGTGCTCCGTGGACGGCGGCGTCTGCAGCAGACGATTCTGCAGCTTCAGGAGCAGACGGCGATCTGCATCTCCGGTGTTCAAAACTGTGAAGGCTTCTGACATGGCTGTTCCCTCCGTTACAGGTCGAGCAGACCCGGACTCTGTTCGGATTGATGATACCAAAAATCCGCAGCCGCGTCAATATGCGCGGTGGTCGGCGCCGCGGCGTCCCGATCCGGCGCGTGATACAGCGCAAGCCAGATGATGCCGCCTGACAGCGCAAGCACGCCCAGAAGCGAGAGAATCACAAGCCAGACGGATTTGCGGATCTCACGCCGGTGCTCCCGCTCGACTGCGTTCTCTTCCTTGGAGATCTGCTCCGGCGTCGGAACGTCAAACCGGCGCGTGACAGGCGCGTCGCTCCAGGGATCCACGAGCGGATCTTCGCCATCGTCGAGCTCGGTGACGTCCGCAATGAGCACCGTGATGTTATCCATGGAGCCGGCATCCATCGCCTGCCGCACGAGCGCGCGGCCAGCCTGCTCCGGACCGCCCTCCTGCAGCAGCGCACGGATCTCGGCGTCGTCCAGTGTACCGGAAAGACCATCGCTGCAGAGGAGAATGCGGTCCCCTGCCTCGAGCGGAACGGAAATGGCAAAGTGCGGGCTCATCGGGCGCTGAATGCCCATGCCGAGAAACTGCGTGAGCACATGGCGCTCGCCCTCATCGATGACCGTATAGCCGCTGTCCGCCAGCTGCTGATAGCGCGTATGGTCATAGGTCAGGCAGCGAAGCGCGTTTCCACGCAGATGATAGACACGGCTGTCGCCCACGTTGCTCACAAAGAGCCGGTTTGCGCGCAGATAAGCCACCGCTGCGGTAGAGCCGCTCGTCTCCCCGATGCGCTGGCCAAGGCTGGTCACCGCGGCGTTGGCACGGTGATAGTAGGCAGGCGCTTCAAACATGCCGCCTTCGATCCGCTCCCGATCCAGCGTCTGCGCGCACAAAAGCGACGCCTCGTCTCCGGCAGCCTCGCCGCCCATGCCGTCAAACACGGCAAAGAGCAGCGCCTCACCCTCCGGATTCTGGAGCAGCTCCTCCACCGGCGCCTGCAGACGCTCTCGGAAGCTGCCGCAGCAATAATAATTATCCTCGTTTGCGGGACGGGTCGTGCCGATATTGGATTGTACATAGCAGACGGTTTTCATGCCGCGTCCCTCCTTTTCTGCATCTCAATTTACAATTTCTCCTGTTTTTTGTCAACCTGTTAAAAGTTTATTCACTTTTTTAGAACAAAAGTCTTGCAAAAAAGTTAAAATGTGTTACAATATCATTGTCTATCCCTATATGCACACCAAGGAAAGGAATGAGATTATTGTGAAACGCTCTATCTCGCTGCTTCTCTGCCTGATGATGGTGGTCGGCCTCTTCGCCGGCGCCATGCCTGCGCGCGCCGCCAGCTTCGGCGTGACGGTCACGCCGGCAAACGCTGTCATCGAAGGCACCGGTTCGGTGGACTTCACCGTGACCACCATTTTGGATTCCATTGCCGGACAGATCAAGGACGGCAAGGACTTTGACCTCAGTGCGCTGGTCAAGGGCTTTCTGGAGGAAGGACTCAGCATCGACGCGCTCTCTTCCCTGCTGAACGAAGTCGGCTTCAATTGGGAGGACATTGTCAAGTCGCTGCAGAACAACGGCGTCGGCATCTCTCAGATCGCCGATATGCTCGCCGGCATGCTCAGCGGCAGCCAGCTGAATCTGGAGGATCTCGTGAAGGATCTCATGGGCGACACGGATCTGCTCGCGATGCTGCTCAGCGCTCTGGGCAACACCGGGTTCCAGTCCGATCTGCTCAATTCCCTCCTTGCCACCCTGCAGAACATGGATACGCAGGGTCTGATGGAGATTCTGCTCTCCATGCTCGGCGATCTCGGCCAGAACAGCAGCGCAAAGCCCTTTGCTGCCGCTGCGGAAACGACCATGCTCGACAGCTCCGATCTCATCGACGCTGTGATGGCGCTCTTTGGCGACAGTCTGTCCGCCGAGCAGATCGAGGCGCTCATGGCGATGGCCAAGTCCTGGGCAGATTCCATTCCCCTGCCCGAGGCGATCACCGCGCTCAAGGACGTTTTGGGCGATGACTTTGGTCTGGAAAAGGCCGTCAAGCTGATTCAGGACGCGACGAACGGCGAGTTCAATTACGCAGAGCTGATTCAGACGCTGCTGAATGTGTTTGACACCGAGGTTGACGTTGCTCCCTTTGTGGAGAAGTTCAACGAGTTCCTCGGCACGGATCTGACCTTTGAGCAGATCGAAGCGTCCTTTATGGACATTGTGAACGCCGGCTTCTCTCTCGACGCGATGAAGGCCGCGCTCGACGGCGCGGATCTGGAGGCGCTCTTTAGCTCTCTCGCGGACAAGCTCGACACCGGCGATGTGGACGTCGCCTCTCTCATGAAGGCGCTCGTCGCCGCGCTCGGCGAGCAGGATATCACCGACTTCGACTTTGAGAAGTTTGCTGAGGCGATGGGCGAGGGCTTTGACGCCGCTGCCTTCCTGCAGAGCGTCGTGGACAAGATCAGCGACGGCGAGATCGACATGGCTGCCGTGAAGCAGGCCGTCGAGGAAGCCCTCGGCGAGCAGATTGATCCCGCGACCGTTCTGGATATGCTCAAGAGAGACTTCGGCGAGGACGTCGACGTTGTGAAATATGTGCAGGCGCTCTTTGCCGCGCTGCGCAGCATGAACGTGGAAATTCCCGAGATGGACAGCATCATGGCCATCATCTCCGATAAGCTCGGCACCGAGCTCACCTCCGAGGAGGTCATGGAGATCGTGAACGCGCTGCAGGATCTCATCGGCGGCGAGCAGGATTGGCGCACCGTGCTGAAAATGTTCGGCGATCAGGTGGATCTCACCAAGGTCACGGCGGCGATCAACGACGCGCTCGGCACCGAGATGGATCTCAACAAGCTCACTGCCGCGCTGATGGACATCATCGACAACGGCTTCTCCCTCGAGGCGTTCAAGAACGCCCTTGGCGAGAGCGTGGATTTTGACGCTCTGGTCGCTTCCCTCGTCGACAAGCTCGACACCGGCGACATTGACGTCGCCTCGTTCGTGAACGCGCTCGTCGCGGCGCTCGAGGAGCAGGATATCACCGACTTTGACTTCAGCAAGTTTGCAGAAGCCATGGGCGAGAACTTCGACCTCTCCGCCTTCCTGAAGAGCGTTGTGGACAAGCTCTCTGACGGCAAGATCGACGTGGATTCCGTCAAGGCTGCCATCGAAGAAGCGCTCGGCGAGCAGATCGATCTGGCGTCTGTCATCGACATTCTCAAGAACGGTCTCGGCGAGGATCTCGACATCGCGAAGCTGTTCAAGGCGCTCGTCGCCGGTCTCGAGGCGATGAACATCGACTTTGATCTCGAGAGCGTGCTCGCGAAGATCGCAGACGAGTTCAACATGGACGCCCTGACTGCGGACGAGCTGACGGAGCTGATTGCCGCGGTGCAGGAGCTCATCGGCGGCGACATGGACTTCAAGGGCGCGATCGAGCTGATCCTGAACGCGTTCGCGGGCAAGATCGATCTCGACAATCTCTTTGAGGCGCTGCAGGATGCGCTCGGCGACGACTTCGGCGGCATGCTGAAGGACATTCTCCAGGCGCTTCTGGCCGACGGCTTTGACTTTGACGCCATCCTCGAAAAGCTCAAGGCACTCGGCAATGACCCGCAGGCGATCATCGACCTGCTGTTCGGCAGCCTCATCACCTATCAGTGGAAGGTGCGCACCGCCTCCGGCGCGGTCGCGGTCTCCGCTGTGAATGACGCGAACACCTACGCCGGCGCGGATACCCGCACGCTCACCGTGAGCCGCGACGACGCGCCCGAGCAGGACGAGACCTATGTCTACTTCTGCACACTGACCATCTCCGGCAAGGAGCTCACCTCCAGCGACGGCGTTCTGGTCGTCAAGGCCGCAAAGGCGCCTGTGGAGCCCACGACCGAGCCCACCGCTCCGGTGCTGGACAACGAGCGCCACATCGCCTACATCACCGGCTATGAGGACGGCACCTTCCATCCCAACGCGCAGATCACCCGCGCCGAGGTCGCTGTGATCCTCTATCGCCTGCTGACCGACGCCAGCCGCGACGTCTTCGGCACGAGCGTGAACAGCTTCACCGATGTTCCGGCGAACGAATGGTTCAACACCGCAGTCTCCACCCTCGCGAAGGCACAGGTGCTCACCGGCTATCCGGACGGCACCTTCCTCCCCAACGCCCCGATCACCAGAGCGGAGCTCGCCACGGTGCTGACCCGCCTGAGCGTCCTCGTGAACCTGAGCAGAGAGATCACGCCGGTCGACTTCAGCGACGTGGCGGATCACTGGGCCGTCTCCTTCATCCTCACGGCTGCAAACAGTGGCTGGATCAACGGTTATGACGACGGCACCTTCCGTCCGGACAGCTCCGTGACCCGCGCCGAGGCCGTGACCATGCTCAACCGCATGCTCGACCGCAACCCGGAGACCCTGCCCGAGACCGGCATGAAGACCTTCTCGGACAACATGGATCCGACCATGTGGTACTATCTCGCCATCCAGGAAGCTGCGAACGGTCACACCTACACCCGCGGTGCTGACGGCGTGGAGATCTGGGCAGAGATCGCCGCGTAACCCATTTTTCAAAATTCCATTGCGCCCGTCTGAAACATGGCGGGCGCATCTTCGTCAGATTCATATTGAACAGATTCTGATGGTCACATTTGGGTATATTTCCGGTCGTTGATCGCTTGATTCTCCGGCGGAATGTGCTAAAATGGGTTCATCCGGATTTTTGGAAAGGAAGGATAAGAAACATGACGAAACGAACGATTTCCTGGCTGCTCAGTCTGATGATGATCGTGAGTCTGTTTGCCGGCACGCTGACCAGTGCCAGCGCTGCAAACAACATTTCGATCGATCCCCCCTCCGCCGTCATCTATCAGACCGGCAGCGCCGCTTTCACCGTCAGCACGCTGCTCGATTCCCTGCTGGACCGCATCGGCAGCGACAAAGGCTTTGATCTCAACGATCTCGTCAAGAGCCTGAAGGACGAGGGGCTGAACGTCAACACCCTGACCGATATGCTCACGGACGCCGGGTTTGACTGGAACAGCATCGTCGGCTCCCTCACCGGCAGCGGCTTTGACCCGAACGATGTACTCGACGCAATTCTGGACACGCTGGAGGGCGAGGCCGGTGTCAACTGGAATGATCTCATCGGTTCCCTGACCGACAACGGCTTCAGCATGGGCCAGATCTCCGGCGCCCTGCTCGATCGTCTCGAGGGCGGCGACATCAATCTGGAAGATCTGATTAGCTCACTTTCGAGTAACGAAGGAACGCTAAAAAAACTTCTCACTGCACTGGAAGGCAAAAACTTTGATCTCGATGCCATTTGGAATCTGATTGGCGGAAACCCCGGAGGAAACTCCGGCAGCATCGACGATCTGATCGGCGACCTGATCGGTCATTTTGGCTGGCACAGCGTCGGCGCCGTG
>CAMJHX010000011.1 GCA_946405655.1 uncultured Clostridia bacterium | reverse complement strand
CGATCGCGGTCTGCGGTCCCTTCGGCGCGGTGAAGGAGCAGTGCTCCGGGCTCTATGCGCAGAAGCTCGCCGAGCGCGGATTTCTGACGCTCGCGTTCGATCCCTCCTTCACGGGCGAGAGCGGCGGCGCTGTGCGCTATATGGCCTCCCCCGACATCAACACCGAGGACTTCATGGCGGCGGTGGACTTTCTCTCGCTGCATGAGCGCGTCGATGAAAACCGCATCGGCATTCTCGGCATCTGCGGCTGGGGCGGCATGGCGCTGAACACCGCGGCGCTCGACACACGCATCAAGGCGACGGTCGTCTCCACGATGTATGACATGACGCGGGTCAACGCCAAGGGGTACTTTGACTCCGAGGACAGCGAGGAGGCGCGCTATGAGAAGCGCAGAGCCATGTGCGCGCAGCGGCTGGAGGATCTGAAAAACGGCGAATACAAGCTCGGCGGCGGCGTGGTCGATCCCCTGCCGGAGGACGCGCCGTTCTTCGTGAAGGATTACTACGACTACTACAAGACCAAGCGCGGCTATCACGCGCGGTCGCTCAACTCCAACGGCGGCTGGAACGTGATCGGCTGCGAGTCCTTCCTCAATCAGCCGATTCTGCAGTACTCGAACGAGATCCGCAGCGCGGTGCTGATCATGCACGGCGAGAAGGCGCATTCGGTCTACTTCGGCCGCGACGCCTACGCCAACATGGTGAAGGACAGCAAGTACACCGACAACAAGGAGCTGCTCATCATCCCCGGCGCGACGCACACGGATCTCTACGACGGCGGCGGTGAGGACTTCATCCCCTTCGGCAAGCTCGCGGCGTTCTACGCGGAATATCTGAAATAAGAGAGGAGAAAAAACGATGGCACTGAAAGCAGAACTCGGATTCGGCATGATGCGTCTGCCCGTAAAGAATGGGAACGCGACGGACTTTGACTATGACCATCTGAACCAGATGGTGGACGCCTATCTCGCGGGCGGGTACAACTACTTTGACACCTCCTACGTCTATCACAACGGCAAGAGCGAGGAGGCGGTGCGCAAGGCGGTCGTGGAGCGGCACCCCCGCGAGGCCATTCGCATTGCGACGAAATTCCCGACCTTCCTGCTGAAGCCCGGCGACGAGGACAAGATCGAGGCGTATTTTCAGGAGCAGCTCGACCGGCTCGGCGTGGATTACATCGACTACTATCTGCTGCACAACTTCCAGACGCGCTGGTATGACGGCTTTGACGGAAACGGCGGCGTGATCCAGTCGGAGCATCTGATCGAGCACGCGCTCAAATGGAAGGCGGAGGGCAAGATCCGGCATCTGGGCTTTTCCTTCCACTCTTCTGCCACGCTGCTCGACCGGATTCTGACCGAACACCCGGAGTTTGAGTTCGTGCAGATCGCGGCGAACTACGTGGACTGGAACTCGCAGCTCGTGCAGGCGGGGCCCTGCTATGACGTGATCCGCAAGCACGGCAAGGACGTCATCATCATGGAGCCCGTGAAGGGCGGCGGTTTGGCGAAGGTGCCGGAGGCGGTGGAGCAGATGCTCAAGGCAAAAGAGCCCGAGCGCTCCGTGGCTTCCTGGGCAATCCGCTTCGCGGGCTCGATGGATGGGCTGATCTGCTGTCTGAGCGGCATGAGCACGCTCGATCAGGTGGAGGACAATCTGCGCACCTACAAAGAGCTCACGCCGCTGAGCGACGAGGAACAGCGCTGGCTCGCCGAGGACGTGAACGCCGCTTACCGCGCGGCGGGTCCCGCGGGCGATCTGAAGAAATACGAGGGTCTGAAGCTCTACGGTGTGCCGGTTTCGGCGATCATGGAGGGCTGGAGCGTCTGCCAGCTGCAGCCGGACCCGGGCTTCTCGGACGACAACAACTATCTGCTGAACGCGATCGCCGAGGAAGCAAAACTGAACTTTGCCGACGAGCTGCCGCGCGAGACGCTCGTCACCGCTGACGGCGAGGACGTGACGGACGCGGTATACGCCGCCTACGAATGGCTGCGCGCGAACACGTTCTGATGAAGCGCGCTGCTTTGCTTCTGTCTGCGCTCCTGCTGCTCGCCGCCTGCGGGCGGCAGGAGTCGACGGAGCCAATCGAATCCACACCACCGACGGAGGAGACGGAAATGATTCTGCACATCGACGGCACCGAGGTGCCGGTGACCTGGGAGGAAAACGAATCGGTGCAGGCGCTCCGGGCGCTCGCACCGCTGACGATCGAGATGTCCATGTACGGCGGGTTTGAGCAGGTCGGCTCAATCGGGTCCTCCCTGCCGAGAAACGACCGCCAGACCACGACCGCGCCGGGCGATCTGGTGCTGTATGGCGGCGATCAGCTGGTCGTGTTCTACGGAACGAACCAGTGGGCATACACGCGGCTCGGCCACGTGGATCTGACAAAAGCGGAGCTCACGGCGCTGCTCTCGGCGCATGACGTGACGATTACAGTGGAGGAAGCCCCATGATTTTGATCTTAAACGGCAGCCCGCGCCCGAACGGGCTGACCGCGCAGATGATCGGCGCGCTGCGCGAAGGCGCTGAAGCCGCCGGACAGGAGGTGCGGCAGTTTGACGTCTGCCGGATGAACGTGCGCGGCTGCATCGCCTGCGAATACTGCCACACGAAGGGCAGCGGCCGCTGCGTGCAGAAGGACGACATGCAGGAGATCTATCCCCTGCTGCGGCAGGCGGAAACGCTCGTGCTCGCATCGCCGATCTACTACCACAACATGTCCGGGCAGCTCAAATGCGTGATCGACCGGTTTTACGCGGCGCTCTTTCCGGAAAAGCCCGAGCCGCTCAAGCGCGCGGTGATGCTGCTCGCCTCCGGCGACACGGACGTCTATGACGGGGCGCTGTTTTCGCTGCAGGGCGACTTTGCGGGGTATCTGGAGCTGGAGACGAAAGCCTTCACCGCGCACGGCGGCGCGGTGCCGGAGGTGACATTGGAGGAGATCCGGGAATACGGAGAGAATCTGTAAAAAGCGGGAGGGGCAAGCCCCTCCCCTACGTTTTCTCTTTTTGTGCGGAGGGAGATTGCCCCTCATCCACCGCGCAGGCGCGGTCCCCCTTCCCCCGAGGGGGAAGGTTTTTTCGCGGATTCTTGTTTTTTCCGGAATATCAGATTATACTGGAAACAAGGAGGGATTCGGATGGATCTGCTGTCTACATATGCTTCTCCGCTTGGGGAGATCGTGCTCGCCGCTGATGGGGACGCGCTGATCGGGCTTTGGTTTTCCGGGCAGGCGCATTTCGGCGCAGGTCTGCGCGGCGCCGAGGAGGGCGACTGCGCGGTGCTGCGCGAGGCGAAGGCATGGCTGGATGCCTATTTTGCCGGGAACGCGCCGGAGACGCTGCCGAAGCTTCAGCCGCGCGGCACGGACTTTCAGCAGAGGGTCTGGGCGGAGCTGCTCCGGATCCCGCGCGGCGAGACCGTGACCTACGGGGCGCTGGCGCAACGGCTCGGCAGCCACGCCCGCGCCGTGGGCGGCGCCGTGGGGCGCAATCCGATTTCCATTATCATCCCCTGCCACCGCGTCGTCGGTGCAGACGGGAGCCTGACCGGATATGCAGGCGGGACCAGCAGGAAAGAAGCTCTTCTCAAAATCGAAAAAAATTAGGAATGAGGAATTAGGAATTGTTTTTAATGCCGCTTTGCGGCTCCTTCAACTCCTAACTCCTAATTCCTAACTCCTAATTAAAAAGAAGCCATGCGCTGCATGGCTTCTTTTTCTTATGCCTCTGCGGATGCCGTCTCCGGCTCCTTTTCCTCGCCCTTGAGCTTTTCGCGGATATTCTGGATCGACTGCTTGACCGCGTGCCTGGGGAGGTCCCTGATGAGCTTGTGCGTCGTCTCGCTGGAGTCGCGCATGCGGCGCACGATCTTCTCGACGCCGGCGAGACCGCCTTCGTCGAACTCATCGAGGTGCTCCGCGCCGCCGGCGGCGAGGGCGTCGAACAGATCGTCCACGAGGACGACGCGGTCCTCCTGCGAGATGTCCGAGAGCCAGCCGTCCACGGTGCTGTTGACCCAGAGGCTGGTCGGATCGTTCTCCTCGGCATAGGCGGGCTTGCCATGGTCGATGCCCCAGGTGATGACGTTGTGCTGCCCGAAGCCGGAGGCCGAGGACTGGACGATGCGCGTATCGGTAAGATCGGCGGCAAAGAGCTTGCCGACGATGGAGAACGTGGGGACGATGTGCGTCGCCTTCTCATTGACGCGCGCCATGCCGCTTAAGTCGAGCACATCCGGGCAGAGACCGGGGCCGTCGAGGATATAGACGTGCTCCACGGCGTCCCACTTGGAGTCGCGCAGATTCGCCGCGGCGAAGAGCGCCTCGTTGCCGCCCTTGGAATGGCCGATGAGCCAGCATTTGCGCGCGGGATCGACGTGGGCGTTGGCATAGGCAAGCGCCTGCGTCTGCGCGCGGGTGCGCGTGAAGGAGATCATGAAATCCTCGCGCCAGCCGGCGAGCGAGGTGTCCGTGCCGCGGAAGACGAGGAAGGTGCGGTCGTGCGCATCGTGGAAGGAGACGGCGCAGAACTGCACCGGCGGATCGGAGAGGAAGACGTCCACATAGTCGCTCATGCGCAGCTCGCCGAAGCGGCGGCTCTCGGCGGCGAGCCGGAGAAAGCCGGTATAATCCTCGCCCTTGGCGGAGAGCATGACCTTCACCTGATCGCGCTCGATCATCTTGAGGCAGTCGCTGAGCGTGATCTCATCGTCAATGGCGGCGAAGACGGGGTCCATGTCGATATAGGACAGGACGCCGAAAACCATCGCGTCCGCCTCCAGAAAGCCGGTGGCCTCGATGGGGAAATCGCCCATCCATTTGAGATAATCAAACAAATTGTCCATCAGTATTCCTCCTTCTCATGTTCCGTTTCTTCCTGCAGGCGCTCAAATTCCTCGCGCGCCTGCTCGATTGCTGCTTCAAATCCGTCGAGCGCGGCGAAGGGCTGAAACTGCGCGGCGCGGTCCTTCACCGGCATGGGCGGATGATTCGGAAACGTGGGATGCTCGAGATCGAGCAGATCCTCGTACTCGTTCTTTTTCACAGCCGCAGCAGCGCCTTTCCCTCGCTGAGAACGCGGCGGGAGAACTCCGCCGTCAGCTGGGCATACCGCGTGGGATCCTGCACATAGCTGACGCCGTGGTTCGCGCCCGGGAAGGTATGCAGCTCACTGAGCTCCGGCGCGTTGGCGTGAAGCTGGAAGCTCATCGTGCAGGGGACGAACGTATCGTCCTCGCCGTGGATGAGCAGGATCGGCACCTTCGCCTCCTGCACGGCCTTGAGCGCGCTCGCGCCCTTGAGATGGAAGCGGCCGAAAACGCGCGCGGCGACCGGCGCCATGACTGCGGTGACAAAGGGCGGGATGTGCATGTCCTTCCCCGTTTTCTTGATGATCTCCAGCGGCTCGGTGAACGGGCAGTCGGCAATGATGCCCTTGACGCAGTCCGGCAGCGGCAGCGCGGACGCCATGAGCACCGTCGCCGCGCCCATCGAGACGCCGACGAGGAGCATCTCCGTCTCCGGGAAGCGATAATGGAAATGGAACACCCACGCGAGGCAGTCCTTGCGCTCGTTGACGCCGAAGGAGATCGTATGTCCCTCGCTGGCGCAGTGGGCGCGCTCCTCGACGAGGAGCATATTATAGCCGAGCTTTGCCAGCACGCGGCTGCCGCCGGAGAAGTCGCGCGTGGGCGTGCCGCGATAGCCGTGGAAGCAGATGGCGAGCGGAGCGCCGTCGCGCTGGTGATAATACCGCCCGCGCAGGCGCAGCCCGTCGTGCGAGGTGATCTTGACCTCCTCATACGGCACGGCGTTGAGCTGATCGATCATGCGGTGGATGTGCTCCGCCTGCTCCTCCATGCCGGTGGAGACCGGGATGGTATGATCGTTGTTCTGCGTTTTGTTCGGCGAATAGAAGACGAAGCGATACGTCCCGTAGGCAGCGGCAAAGAACAGCACGATCAATGCAGCGAGAACGATGAAGAAAGTCGTCATTGCATACTCCTTTCCAAATAAGTTAGGAGTGAGGAGTTAGGAGTTAGGAATTGAAGGAATCACCTGACGGTGATGATTTGAAATTCAAATCGTTTGCGTCAGCAAACACCTTTAAACTCCACACTCCACTCTCCACACTCCAAACTGATTTATTCTTCCGGTGTAAAGCGATCTGTCGGGTTTTGGATTTCTTCCGGGTCCTTGGGCTGCTCCTCCGGGGTCGGCTCCGCGGGGGCTTCGGCGGGCTCGTCGAAGCGGCGGATGACCTTGGCGGGCGGCTCGATGGCCGGGTCCGGGCGGACCGGCGCCTCGCCGTGCTCGCAGAAATACTCGAAGTCGGGGCCGTCGAGCGTCTCATGGATGAGCAGGTACTCGGCAATCTTGGAGAGCAGCTCGGCGTGCTCCTTGAGGATGGACTCGCAGCGGGCATACGCCTCGTCGAAAATGCGCTTGACCTCGCTGTCGATCGTGGCGGCGGTCTCCTCGGAATAGCTCTTGGTGGTGCCGAAGTCGCGGCCGATGAAGAGGCTGTGGCTGGAATCATCAAAGCTGATGGGGCCGAGCTTTTCGCTCATGCCGTACTTCATGACCATGTCGCGCGCGATGCTCGTCGCCTGCTGAATATCGCCGGACGCGCCGGTGGAGATATCGTCGAGGAAGAGCTTTTCGGCGACGCGGCCGCCGAGGGAGAGCACGATCTGATCGAACATCTCGCCGCGGGAGGTGAAATCCTCGGCGTCCTCCTTCTTGCGGAACCACGTGAAGCCGCCTGCCTGCCCGCGCGGGATGATCGTGATATAGTGCACGGGATCGGCGTTCGGCAGATAGTGCGCGGCGATGGCGTGGCCGGATTCGTGATAGGCCGTGAGGCGCTTGGCGCGCTCGGAGACGACGCGGCTCTTCTTCTCGGGGCCCATGACGACCTTGAGGATCGCCTCGTCGATATCCGGCTGGGTGATGAAGCGGCGGTTGGCGCGCACAGCGAGGATGGCGGCCTCGTTGAGGAGGTTCTCCAGATCCGCTCCGGCAAAGCCGGCCGTGCCGCGGGCGATGCTCTTGAGATCGACATCGTCGCCGATCGACTTGCCGCGGGCGTGAACCTTGAGGATCTCCTCGCGGCCCTTGACGTCGGGCAGCCCCATATAGACCCGGCGGTCGAAGCGGCCGGGACGGAGCAGCGCGTTATCGAGAATGTCGGCGCGGTTGGTCGCCGCCATGACGATGACGCCGGTATTGTCGGAAAAGCCGTCCATCTCCACAAGGAGCTGGTTGAGCGTCTGCTCGCGCTCGTCGTGTCCGCCGCCGAGACCGCTGCCGCGCTGACGGCCGACCGCGTCGATCTCATCGATGAAGATGACCGCGGGGGCCACCTTCTTCGCCTGATCGAACAGGTCGCGCACACGGCTGGCGCCGACGCCGACATAGAGCTCCACAAAGTCGGAGCCCGAAATGCTCAGAAACTGGACGCCCGCCTCGCCCGCAACGGCCTTGGCCATGAGGGTTTTGCCGGTGCCCGGAGGACCGACGAGCAGCACGCCCTTGGGGATGCGCGCGCCCATCTCGGCATAGTGGCGCGGGCGCTTGAGGAAGTCCACGATCTCGCGCAGCTCTTCCTTTTCCTCGTCCGCGCCGGCGACGTCCGCAAACGTCTTTTTGTTGTTTTCGTCGTTCGTGCGCGTGGTGGCCTTGCCGAAGCGGCCGACGCCGGGGGCTCCCCCGCCGCCGCCCATGCGGTTCATCATCAGATACCAGACGACGATGAGGATGCCCATCACGACGAGATACGGCAGGAAGGACAGCCACCACGGGGCCTGCCAGCCCTGCTTATAGTCGTATTCCTTGAGCGTTCCGGCGTCCTTCTGCTGCTGGATCAGCTCGCCCAGATCGTCCCGGAACCAGTTGGCGCTCGGGAGCGTCTGCTTGATCTCATCCGTCTTCGTCTCGGGATCTTCCTCGCGCAGCTTGAGCGTGAGCTCATTGCCCTCGAGCGTGAACGACTCGACCTTCTCCTGCTTGAAGAGATCCTCGATCTCGGAGTAGGTATAGGTCTTGCTCGTCTCATCGGGCGAAACGACATAGAAGATCAGCGCGATGATGATCACACCGATGAGCATGTAGAAGCCCAAATCGCGGGAGCGATTGCGGTTTTTGTTTGGTTTCAAATTCTTTCACATCCAATATAAAGCGCTTTTGGGAAAACGCGTAATTTACTTGCTGTATACCGACTCCTTGAGGACGCCGATGTAGGGCAGGTTGCGATAGCGCTCGTCATAGTCCAGACCGTAGCCGACGACGAAGGCGTCCGGGATCTCGAACCCGGCATAGCGGGCGTAGACCGGGGCCTTGCGGCGGGAGGGCTTGTCCATGAGCGTGGCGATGGTGATCGTCGCGGGCTTGCGCACGGAGAGATACTCCGTGAGATAGTGCAGCGTGACGCCGCTGTCAAGAATGTCCTCCACGAGGATGACGTCCTTGCCCTCAATGTCCTGATTCAGGTCCTTGATGATCTTCACGGCGCCGGTGGTCTTGGTGCCGGAGCCGTAGGACGAGACGGCCATGAAATCGATGGAGCACGGCAGGTCGACATGGCGCATGAGATCCGCCATGAAGACGAAGCAGCCCTTCAGCACGCCGACAAACAGCGGCGAGCGGCCTGCGAAATCGCGCGTGATGTCCGCGCCGAGCTGCGCGACGCGCTGCTCCAGCTGCTCCTGAGAGAGCAGAATTTCAGAAACGTCCGGGTGCAATTGCTGATTCTCCATGTCTTTCTTTCTCCATCTTCACAGTAATACTCGGCGCTCCCCGGGTGGGAGTCAGCCGCTCGGCGACGCCGAAGCCGTAGACGGCGGCGGGGCCGAGATCGTCCCGCAGGACGGGGACAAAATCTCGCTCGGAGACGGGGACGCCCGCTTCGAGAAAGAGGTCGCTCAGGCGCTTGGTGCAGCCGCGGCCCTGGATGCGAATCGCATCGCCGGGGCGGCGCGCCGTGAGAGTCAGTTTACCACGAATCTCTGCACTTTTAAAGCGGTAAACGGTGAACGAATCGTAAATTTCCGGCAGCGTGTCGGTTTCCGAAACGGTGATGCGAAAACCGTGCGCCGGGAGGTCATAGGTCTGACCGGGTGCGAGCGTGAGCTCCGGAAGCGGCGGCAGAGCGGAAGCGGCCAGAAGTCTTCCCTGCTCGCGCAGAACGCGCACGCCCGGCAGATCGAGCGCGGCGGGGGTATCTTCCAGAATGAACGCGTGCAGCGCCTCAATGTGCTGCTTCGTGAGCCCGGCGCCGAAGCGCAGGCGAAAGACCCGCGCGCGGACGGGACGCGGCAACAATCGCAGCGATTCGAGCGAGGCGTCCATCGCTTCCCGCGCGAGGGAATCGAGGAAATCCGCGTCCTCCCGCAGGAGCGCGGCGGTCTCGGCGGCATGGCGCACCGCCTGCGCGTTGACCGACTGCAGCGCCGGCACCGCCGCATGGCGCAGGCGGTTGCGGGCATAAGCATCGGAGGCGTTGGTGCTGTCCTCCACATGGGGAATCTGATGCGCGAAAAGATATGCCTCCACGTCCGCGCGCGTCAGATCGAGCATGGGGCGCAGGAGATCGCCCTGCACCGGCGCGATGCCGCTCATCCCCCGCAGGCCGCTGCCGCGGGCGAGGTTTAAGAGCATGGTCTCCAGCTGATCATCGGCGGTGTGCGCCGTGGCGATCCAGCGGCAGCCCTGCTCGGCAGCCGTGCGGCGGAGAAAGGCATAGCGCGCTTCTCTGAGCGCCGCCTCATCATGCCGATCGCCCTCATAGGCTTCGACGAAACAGGCGACGGCATGTTCCGCGCAGAAGGCGCGGACAAACTCCGCGTCGCGCCGCGACTCCGCCCCGCGCTGCCGATGGTCAAAGTGCGCACAGAGCACCGTGAAGCCCTTCTGCTCTGCCAGAACCATCATTTGCGCGAGCAGGCACATGGAATCCGCGCCGCCGGAGACGGCGCAGAGCACGCGCTCGGAGCGCTGCACGGGATCAATATTCATCTTCGTGCCGCTGCTCAATGGAGCCGAAGGAGGTATACTCCGGCATCCACATGAGGTTGACGGTGTCGGTCTCGCCATGGCGGTTCTTCAGGATGATCGCCTCGGCGAGATTCGGGTTTTCCGCCTCTTTGTTATAATACCCATCGCGGTAGAGCGCGATGACGATATCGGCGTCCTGCTCGATGGAGCCGGATTCTCGCAGGTCGGAGAGCATGGGGCGCTTGTTGGTACGGCCCTCGTTGGCGCGGTTGAGCTGGCTCAGGCAGATGACCGGGACGTTCAGCTCCTTGGCCATGATCTTGAGCATGC
This sequence comes from uncultured Clostridia bacterium, assembly GCA_946405655.1. GTDB lineage: Bacteria > Bacillota > Clostridia > Oscillospirales > Oscillospiraceae > CAG-103. The sequence goes on along the minus strand of CAMJHX010000011.1, from coordinate 3,836 downwards.
GGCTCATGTCCGAGACCGCCTGCGTGCGGCTCTCGGAGGCATAGCTGTGGCCGCTGCCGGACGACTGCATGAGCTGCAGATAGTCGATGACGACGAGGCCGAGGTTGCCGAGACGGCGGCACTGGGCGTTCATATCGGCGACGGAGAGCATGGAATTGTCGTCCACGCGGATGTCCGTCTTGCTCAGCTGCGAGGCGGCGGCGACGACGCGGTCCCACTCCGCCGGAGAGAGCCTGCCCATGGAGAGCTTCTTGCCGTCCACCATCGCGGCGGAGGAGAGCAGACGCTGCACGAGCTCCTCGCGGCTCATCTCGAGCGAGAAGACGGCGACGGTCTGCCCCGAATGCTCGCCGACATAGCGCGCGAGATTGAGCGCCATACTCGTTTTGCCCTGACCGGGTCGGGCGGCGATGAGGATCAGCTCGCCCTTTTTGAGACCCATCGTGATCCGGTCGAGATCCGGCATGCCGGTGCTGAGACCTGGGATGCCGCCGCCGCTCACCGCAGCGTCCGAGAGGGCGGTATACACCCGCTGGATGACCATGGAGACCGGCTGCAGACCGCCGACGTTGCGTCCCTGCCGGAGCTGATAGATCTTGCGCTCCGCGGCCTCGAGGACGGAGTCCGCCTCGCCCGTGCCCTCGGAGACGAGGGACTGGATCTCGTCGGCTGCCTTCTGCAGATTGCGCAGCAGCGCCTGATCGCGCACGATGGCGGCATACTTGAGCACGTTCGCCGCCGTGGGCGTGAGATCCATGACCTCCACGAGATACTGCTGAGTGGTCGCCTCGTGAAACACGCCGCGCACCTTCATCTGATCCATGACAGTGACGGGGTCGATCTCCTTGCCGAAGGAGAACATGGAGAAGATCGTCTCAAAGATCTCACGGTTGGCCTGAATATAAAATTCTTCTGCCCGCACCTTGTTGACAACGTCCGGCACGCAGGCGGGATCGATCAGCATGGAGCCGATGATCGCCTGCTCCGCGGCAGCGTCATGCGGGGCTTGACGTCCCAAAAGTTCTTCCATAGCGGAATCCTCTCAAAAAGTTAGGAGTTAGGAGTTAGGAGTGAATTGAAGTCAGAACCTCCTAACTCCTAATTCCTAACTCCTAACTGGATGACGAAGTCAGCCTTCCACCACCAGCACATGAATCGTGCCGCTGATTTCGTAGCCGAGCTTTGCCTTGACGTCGAACGCGCCGAAGCTCTTGATGGGCTCCGCCTGGACGATCTTCTTGGAGTCGATGTCGATATTGAACTGCTCACGCAGCGCGTCGCTGATCTCCTTGGAGGTGACGGCGCCGAAGAGCTTGCCGCTGCTGCCCGCCTTGCCGGTGACCTTGACCTGCACGGCGCCGAGACGCTCTGCCGCCTCGAGCGCGGCGGCCTTTTCCTTCGCCATCTGCGCGGCCTTCGCCTTCTCCTTGAGCTTATAGGCGTTGAGATTGTCGTTCGTCGCCTCCATGGCGAGACCGCGGGGCAGCAGATAGTTGCGGGCATAACCGTCGGAAACGGTCTTCAGCTCGCCCTTCTTGCCCTGACCCTTGACGTCCTGCTGGAAAATAACTTTCATAATTGGTTCTCCTTTATCATTGGGAATGGAAATCGGTTTTTAATCTGCCTCATAGCTGTCGATGACCGCCTTGAGGGAAAGAACAGTCTCTTCCACGGTTTTGCCCCTGCAGAGCGCGGCTGCCGCGGCGCGGTTGCCGCCGCCGCCGAGCGGTTCGAGCAGGAGCTGCACGTTGACCGGCCCGATCGAGCGGGCGGACATGAACGTGCCGTCCGCCACGGGATAGACCACGACGGAGCACTCGACGCCCGCGACGTTCAGCAGCTCGTCCGCCGCCTGCGCTGCGACGATGCGGTCCTGCGGCTCCGCCTCCACCGCGAGCGCGATGCCGGGGGCGTAGATCTCCGCGTTCTGCAGGATGCGGCAGCGCGCAACGGTGTGGCTCAGATCGCTCTGCAGGAGCTTTTTCACCTCGGCGGTGTCCGCCCCGCTGCGGCGCAGGAACGCCGCGGCGTCAAACGTGCGCTCGCCGGTGCGGATGTTGAAGTGCTTGGTATCGAGCATGATGCCGGCGAGGAGGGCCTCCGCCTCGAGGCGCTGCACATCCTTCTGCTCGGTGAGCTCCTCCAGCAGCTCCGTGACGAGCTCGCAGGCGGAGGAGGCGTTCGGCTCATGGAAGGCGAGCGTGGGATTGGCGATATATTCCGCCGCGCGGCGGTGGTGGTCGATGACGGCGACGCGCTTGCAGCTCTCCAGCAGCGCGAGATCCTCGACCTGATCGGGGCGGTTCGTATCGACCACGACGAGCAGCGAATGGCTGTCGGCGCGGAGGATCGCCTCATGCGGGGAGATGACGGTGCTCATGTACGTCTCGTTCTCGTTCATGAGATCGAGCAGGGGCTTTGCCGCGGTGTGCGTGCGGTCGAGCACGATGCTGCAGGGCGTTTCGAGCTTGCGCGCGATGCAGCAGACGCCGATGGCGGCGCCGAGGGCGTCCAGATCCGAGATCTTATGCCCCATGACGAAGACGCGGGAGGAATCCTGGATCAGCTCGCGCAGGGCGTTTGCCATGACGCGGGATTTGACCTTGGTGCGGGTTTCGATCTCGCCGCCGCGTCCGCCGAAGAACTCGAAGTTCACGCGGTTTTTGAGCACGGCCTGATCGCCGCCGCGGCTGAGCGCCATATCGACGCCGAGCACGGCAAAGTTGAAGTTCTCCTCAAAGCCGGAGCCGTCGCGCCCAATGCCCACGGAGAGCGAGGCGCGGATGCCGACGGGGTTGACGACGCTGTGCACGCCCTCGAGCAGGGAGCGGAACTTGTCCGCGCGCATGGCGGCGAGATAGCGGTCCTCGAAGACGAAGAGATAGCGGTCGCGGTCATAGTGGCGGAAGAAGCCGTTCTTCCCCTCGCACCACTGGAGAAGCTGATCCTCGATCTCCTCGCGCAGATCGTTGCGCTTGCGGTCGGTGAGGCCGCGGATGAGCTCATCGTAATTATCGATGACGAAGAGCGCGATGTTCGGGCGGGAATCGAAATACTCCCGGCGCAGCGTCTCATACTCCGTGACGTCCACCCAATAGGTGATCGCCATAACTGCGCTCTCATTCTCCTTCGGGTGCACGAGGTTGCCGTGCACCTGATATTTCCGATCCTGGATCTCCACGAGATCGGGGCAGCGGGTGTGCCCGTCCATGAGCCAGCGGCCGGAGAAGCCGGGCACCACGTCCGTGACGCGCATCTCCACCGAGGGACTGCGCACGCCGCAGACCTCGAAGAAGGACTGGTTTGCCCAGATGACCTGCGCATCCGCCGGGCGGAAGACCGCCATCGGCAGCGGGAAATGCTGCAGTGTGCTGCTCTTGGCCGTATCGGTCGAGAAGGTGACGCCCTCGATATAGCTCTGCAGCGCCTTGCGGTGCGCGCGGCTCGCGATCAGAGAATAGACAATGAGCGCGAGGATGATCCCCACCTCCGCGAGCGCGAGCCACAGGCGATCGGAGAAAAAGAACGTGGCGACGGCGAAGAGGATGAGAAAGATCAGAAACAGTCGGGAATTCGGCATGAGCGCCTGCGGAATTTTCATCGGCGCGGAAGCGGAAGACTTCTTCGCCCCGTCAGACCTGGCCATGACGAGTCCCTCCTTTCTAAAACAGCTGATTTTGAAAAATGCCGATAATTGGACATAGTATCAGTAATAAAGTATTATAGCAAATCCGGGACGTATTTACAACTGCAAAATATAAAGAGTGTGGAGTTTGGAGTGTGGAGTGTGGAGTTACTGTATCGCCTGACGGCGATGCTTTTTATAAATCAACTAA
>CAMJHX010000010.1 GCA_946405655.1 uncultured Clostridia bacterium | reverse complement strand
TTTTTATATTCTCCTCTCTATTGAACGAACCCCCGGTCTTTGACCGGGGGTTTGTTCCTCTTTTTCTGCAAGTCTCATTCATAGGGGTCGGCGTCCTCGACGACCCGGCAGAACACACTGATTTTTCGCTCGGTTTTTCGGCGAATTCGTGCGCACGCCTCGTAGGGGCCGACGACCTCGGCGGCCCGTTCTCACACGAACAGCTCGTCGATCGAATACAGCGCCGCCTTGCCTGCCATGAAGATTTTCTCGCCATCCTGGCGGCAGTAGAGCGTGCCGCCGCGCTTCGACGCCTGATACGCCACGAGCTCGTTTTTGCCCAGCACGTCCTTCCAGTAGGGGATGATGTGGCAGTGGCCGGAGCCGCAGACCGGATCCTCGGCGACGGAGAGCTTCGGCGCGAAGCTGCGCGAGACGCAGTCCTCCTCCTTGCCGCGCGCGGTGACGTGCACGAGCAGGCCGTCGATCTGCTTGATTTTCTCCAGATCGGGGATTAAGTCGCGCACAGTCTGCTCGTCGTCCACCACGCACAGCAGATCGCGCGCGAGATAGGCCTCCTTCACCTTCACGCCGAGGGCGTCCTCCATCGCGGCGGTCACGTCCACCTTCTTGAGGTCATAGGCGGGGAACTCCATCTCATAGAGATCGCCCTTCCGCACGACGATCAGATCGCCGGACATGGTGGTGAAAACGACCTTCTCCGCGTCCTTCTCATAGTAATTGAGCAGCACGAACGCCGTGCCGAGCGTGGCGTGACCGCAGAGGTCGATCTCGCCCCCGGGCGTGAACCAGCGCAGGTGCCACTTTTCGCCCTCCTTCACGGTGAAGGCGGTCTCGGAGAAATTGTTCTCGCGCGTGATGTTCATCATCATCTCCTCCGGCAGCCATGCGTCCAGCACGCAGACGGCGGCCTGATTGCCGTGGAAGACCTGATCGGTAAAAGCGTCCACAACATACTGTTTCAAAATGATTCTCCTCTCGTTTCATGATGAAATCCATTATATACGAAATCGCAAAAAAAGTATATTCCAAATCGCCTCCGGAAAAACTAGCCGTAACTGACAGTTTTTTCGGAGGCGTTTTTTATGGCGGAGAGAAGCATGGGTTCCCTGGGCGAATCGGCGGCGGCGAAGCTGCGTCCCGGCGCGGAGCGGCGGGGGAGACGGTTTGTAAAGCCCCTGCGCCGCGCGCTCGCATCGCTGCGCCGCATCCGCCGCACCGCCGGGGAGGATGGCGCGGCGCGCTGGCTGCTGGATAACTGGTATCTCGCCGAGCGGGAGGGACGCGCGGCGCTCTCCGCCCTCTCACGGGCAAAGCGCCTGCGCGAGAGCGGGGACGGCGCCATTCTGCTCCGCTGCTGCGAGCAGATGGTCGCTGCCTGCGGCGGCGCGCTCACGGAGGAGACCATCGAAGCGTGGCTCACGGGCTTTCAGCGCGCCCTGCCGCTCACGCATTCAGAGCACGCGCTCCTCCTGCCCGCAATGAAGGCGGCGGTCGTCGTCTCGCTCGCGGCGCTCCTCTCTGCGGAGGAACCCCCGGATGAGGCCGTCGGCGCGCATTTCACCGCCCTGCGCACGCTCTCCGCGCTCGATCTCGGCGAGCTGCTCGAGCGGACCGATCCGCTCGACCGCCTGCTCCGCCGCGATCCGGCGGGTGTCTATCCCAAGATGGATCGGGCGAGCCGCGCGGAATACCGCGCCCTGCTCGCGCGGCAGGCGAGACGGCGCGGCGTCTTGGAGCGCGATCACGCCGAGGCGCTTCTCCAGCAGGCAAACCGCTCCGCCGGAGATCGGCGCCACGTCGGCTTCGCGCTGATGGAAGCGGAGCCGGAAAGACCGGACGGGCGGGGCTATCTTGCCTGCTTTTTCTTCCTGACGGCTGCCATATCCGTTTTCATCGGCGCGCTCGCGCACAGCGCGGTCTGCGCCGTTTTGCTGCTCCTGCCGGTCTCGGAAGCTGTCAAGCAGCTGCAGGACGCCGTCCTCCGGCGCTTTACCAAGCCGCGACGGATTCCCCGCATGGCGCTCGAGCACGGCGTGCCGAAGGCGGGGCGCACGCTCTGCGTCATCTCCGCGCTCCTCTCCTCGCCGGAGGAGACGGCGCGCTTCGCCGCGCGGCTCGAGGAATTTCGCCTCTGCAGCCGCGACGCGGGCGAGCACCTGACCTTTGGCATCCTTGCGGATTTCAAAGAAAGCCGGGAGGAGACCGAGCCCGCGGACGAAAAGCTCCTCCGCGCGGCGGAGTCTGAGATCCGGCGGCTCAATGAAAAATACGGCGGCGGCTTCTCGCTCTTCACGCGCCCGCGCGCGTATTCCGAGTCAGACGGCGTCTGGCGCGGATATGAGCGAAAGCGCGGCGCGCTGCTCGGTCTCGCGGCGCTCCTGCGGGGGAGAAACACCGACCTGCGCCATTTCGGGGATGCCGCCGCACTCCGGGATGTGCAGTTTCTCCTCACGCTCGACGCCGACACCGTCCTCACCCCCGGCGCCGCGCGGATGCTGATCGCCGCCATGCTCCATCCGCTCTGCCGCCCGCGGCTCGACCGGGAGCGCAGGCTCGTCACGGCGGGGTACGGCCTTTTGCATCCGCGCATCGCGACGGATCTCTCTGACGCCACCGCCACAGACTTTGCCCGCATCTTCGCCGGCCCCGGCGGGACGGACACCTACGGCGGCGTCTGCGGCGAGCTCTTTCAGGATCGCTATGACTGCGGGGGCTTCGCGGGCAAGGGGATTCTGGATATCGACGCGCTGCTGCTCTGTGCTTCTGACCTCCCGGAAAACCGCATCCTGAGCCACGATGCGATCGAGGGCGCGCTCCTGCGCGGCGGCTATCTCGCGGACGTCGAGCTCGTGGACGGCTTTCCGGCAAAGCCGCTGAGCTTCTATGCCCGGCTCGAGCGCTGGACGCGGGGCGACTGGCAGAACCTCCCGTGGCTGTTTCACCGGGGACTGCGGCCGATGGATCGCTTTCGCCTCTTCGACAGTCTGCGCCGCAGCCTGATCGCGCCGGGCGTGTTTCTCGCGGTCGCGGCGGGGCTGCTGTGCCGCTCGCCGGGGCTGCGCCTTGCCGCGCTCGCGGCGCTCGTGTGTCTCGCGGGCGGGGCGCTCTCCGCCCTCGGGCGGACGCTGCTGCAGCCGGAGGGCAATCTCCGAGAGCAACGCTTCAGCCTCGTGCTGCACGATCTCTCGCTCGCCATCCTGCAGGCGGTGCTCCGGCTTGTGCTTTTGCCGTATGAGGCGTGGCTCTGCGCCTCCGCCGCCGCGCGCGCCGTGTGGCGCAGCTTCGTTTCGCACCGGCGCTGTCTCGACTGGCAGACGGCGGCGCAGAGCGCGGCGGCAAAGCAGGGCGGTCTCTCGGGCTTTCTGCGCGCCATGCCCGCGGCGCTGATCGCGGGCGCACTGTTTCTCTTCCTCGCGCCGACCGTCGTGGGAAAGAGCGCAGGCGCGCTCTGGCTGCTCTCGCCGCCGGTGCTCTTTGCCCTCGGCATGACCAGAGACGCATCCGCCCCGCTCTCCGCGCGGGATCAGGCGTATCTGCTCGACTGCGCGCGGGAGATCTGGTCGTGGTTTCGCGCCTTCTGCACGGAGGAGGACCACTTCCTCCCGCCGGACAATGTGCAGCTTCAGCCGCCCGCCGGGGCAGCCCACCGCACGAGCCCGACGAACATCGGCCTCGGCCTCGTCTCCGCTCTCTGCGCGGACGCGCTCGGCGTCGATGAAGGCGAGGGCCTCCCGCTCGCCGAGCGCATGATTGACACGATGGAGCGCCTCCCGCGCTGGAGGGGGCATTTTTATAACTGGTACCATACCATCACGATGAAGCCCCTGCAGCCGGCCTATCTCTCCACCGTGGACAGCGGCAATCTCGCCGCCTCCCTCATCGCCGCAGCGGGCGCGTTTCGCGCTCGGGGCAGGGAGGACCTCGCCGCGCGGTGCGAGACGCTGCTCGCGCCGATGGATTTCTCCCCGCTCTATGACGAGCGCCGCCGCCTCTTTCGCATCGGCATGGACGCGAACACCGGCGAGCCCTCTCCGGGCTGGTATGATCTCATGAGCAGCGAGGCGCGGCTCACGGGCTATCTCGCCGTCTCGCGCGGCGACGCGGACGTGCGCCACTGGCGCGCGCTCAGCCGCGCCGAGGTCGCGCTCGGGCGTCATCGCGGCATGGCGTCGTGGACGGGCACGATGTTTGAATATCTGATGCCGGAGCTGTTTTTGCCGCTCGCGCCGGAATCGCTGCTCTGGGAGAGCGCGAAGTTCTGCCTCCACGCGCAGAAAAAGAGAGCGCCCCTCGGCCTGCCGTGGGGCGTCTCGGAGAGCGCGTTTTATGCGCTCGATCCGGCGCTGCACTATCGCTATAAGGCGCACGGCGTCGGCGCGCTCGCGCTCTGCCGGGGCATGGACCGGGAGCTCGTCCTGTCGCCCTACAGCGCCTTTCTCGCCCTCGCTCTCGAGCCGCGCGCGGCGGTGCGCGATCTCCGGCACTTTGAGCGGCTCGGCATGCGCGGGGAATATGGCTTTTTCGAGGCGCTCGACTGCACGCCCTCGCGCAGCCGCAGCCGGACGGGGGAGATCGTGCGCAGCGTCATGGCGCACCATCTCGGCATGAGCCTCCTCGCCGCGGCGAACGCCCTCAGGGACGGCTGCGTCCGCCGCTGGACGATGGCGAACCCGGCGCTGCGCGCGCATCAGACCCTGCTGCAGGAGCGCGTGCCGCTCGGCGGCTGTCTCCTGCGCCGCGAGCGGGAGACCGAGCGCGGGAAAAAAGAATCGCCCGTCCCCGTCGCCTATCGGCGCGAGGGAACCGGCGTCGACGCCGTCACCCCGGCGGGCTGCCTGCTCTCGAACGGCGAAATGCACCTGCGCGTGCTGGAGACCGGCTCTGTATCGGCTCTGTGGCAGGGAATCTCTCTGCTCGCCCATCCGCTTGCACTGCGCCTCTGCCGCGATGGGGAGACGCTGCCGCTCTTTCCGCTCACGGGCGGCGAGGCGGCGTGGTCGTTCACGTCGGAGGGCGCGGAAATCTCCTCCGCGTGGGGAGACGTCTCCGGCGCGCTCCGCCTTTCCGTATCGGCAGAGGAGCCCGGGTTTCTGCTCTCGCTCTCGCTCACGGCGCGCGCGGAGCTTGCGGGTGCGCTGTCTCTCGTTTTGCACCCGGCGCTCGCAAGGCGGCAGGACTTCGAGAGCCATCCGGCTTTCTGGCGCCTCGGCGTGCTGGAAAAACGCGCGCGCGGCGCGGTGCTCTGGCAGCGGCTCCCGCGCGGGGATTGCCCGGAGACGTGGCTCGCGCTCGCGGCCGATCCGCCGCTCGGCGGGGAGGACGAAGAGCTCTGGACGCATGACGGCCGATGCGAGCTGCGCTGGCCGCTCGCGCTCTCCGCGGGCGAGACGTTCACGCTGCGCCTTGCCCTCGCCGTGGGCGCCCATCAGGAGCCGGCGTACCATGCCGCGCAGCGGACGCTCGCCATGCCGAAAACTGCAGCCTCCGCCTTTCCCGCCGCGCTCGCCGCGCAGCTGCGTCTGAAGGATGAGGAATTGAAGGGCGCGATGGAGCTGGTCGGCCCGCTGATTTCAAACACGCTCGCCCGCGCGGAGAGCGACCCGGCTCTGCAAAAGCGGGAAGCGCTCTGGGCGCAGGGGATCTCCGGCGATCTGCCGATCGTCTTATCGCCTCTGCAGTCGAACCGCGACCGCGTTCTCGCGCGCTCGCTCCTGCGCCGCCACGCGCTGCTCTCTGCCTGCGGCATGGCGTTCGATCTCGTCTTTCTCACGACCGACGGCGGGGATTACCGCCGGCCGAGCGCGGACTTTCTCCACCGCGAGCTCACCGCGCTCGATCGGGCGGAATGCTTCGGGCAAACCGGCGGCGTCCATCTCGCCTCCGGCGAGGCGGTTTTGGCGCACGCGGCGCTCATCGCGGATAACGGGGAGCTGATCATCCCGCCGCGCGTGACGCTGCCGTTCCTCACACCGCAGTCTGACCGCCGTGATCTCGCGCTCCCGCCGCCGGAGGTGCGCCTGGAGGAAGCCGGCGCCGTCTCCGTCCGCCTGAATCGGACGCTGCCGCGCCGCGCGTGGAGCCAGGTGCTCACGAACGGGCGCTTTTCCTGCACGGTCACAGAGAGCGGCAGCGGTGATATCTGGCACCGCAACGCGCGCGAGTGCCGCGTCACGCCGTGGCGCAACGATCCCTATGCCGTCTTCGGCCCCGAGCGGCTCTCAGATGAGCAGGGGAGGAGCCTCTTCGCCGACGGCGTCAATGATGCGCGCGTGCAGTATCGCTTCGGCAGCATGGTCTGGGAGACTGCGCGTGCGCGCATGATCGCCTTCGTGCCGGCGAACACGGACGCGCGCGTCCTCCTTCTCGAAACGGCGGAGCCGATGACGCTGCGCTGGCGGCTCGATCTGCTGCTCTCCTCCGAGGAGCGCGACGCGCCCGCCGCCGTCACGCAGTATTCTGACGGCGTGTTCACTGCGGTCAATCCCCGCGCGGCGGCGCCGTTTCTCGTCTCGGCGCTCTGCTCCGCGCCCGTCGAGGGCTTCACGGCCTCCCGCGCAGCGGCGGACCGCGGCCAGCTCGACGGATTTACCGGCTCCGGCGTTCCCGCCTGCTTCTGCGCGTCGCTCCGCGTGGAAAAGCGCGCTGTCCTCATCGTCGGCACAGCGCCGCTCGGGCAGCTGCGTCCGCTCCTGCGCTGGAGCGCTGCCGAGACCGCCCTGCGCGATGCGGAGGCGCACTGGCGCGGCGCGGTCTGCCGCTTCACGGCGCGAACAGGGGACGCCGCGTTTTCACATTACGTCTCCGGCTGGGCGGCGTATCAGGCGATCGCCTGCCGCCTTCTGGCGCGCGGGAGCTTCTATCAGAGCGGCGGCGCCATCGGCTTTCGCGATCAGCTGCAGGACGCGGTGAATCTGCTCCTGCTCGGCGCGAAGCCCGCCCGCGACCAGATCCTCCTCTGCTGCGCGCACCAGTTTTCCGAGGGCGACGTCTGCCACTGGTGGCACCCCGACGCCGGGCGCGAGCGCGGCGTGCGCACGCGCATTTCGGATGATCTCCTCTGGCTGCCGTGGGCGCTCGCAGAGTATGTGGAGAAGACCGGCGATACCCGCCTTTGCACGGAGCGGACGCCGTGGCTCTCCGCGCCGGAGCTCGCGGACGCCGAGCGCGAGCGCTATGCCCCGCTCTCGCCCACACGCGAGACCGGCAGCGTCCTCGAGCACGCGGTGCGCGCGCTGCAGTGCGTCTGGCGGCGCGGCAGGGGAGAGCACGGCCTCTTGAAAATCGGCACGGGCGACTGGAACGACGGCTTTGACCGCGTGGAGGGCGAGAGCGTCTGGCTGAGCTTCTTTTTCTCCCACACGGCGCACCGCTTTGCCGATCTGCTCGAAGCGCTCGGCGTTGACGGCGGGGATGCGCTGCATGCCGCCGCGCGCACCGTCGGCGAAGCGGCGGAGGCGGCTTGGGACGGCGCGTGGTACCGCCGCGGATATTTTGCCGACGGGACGCCCCTCGGCAGCGCAGAGAGGGCGGACTGCCGGATCGACGCCATCGCCCAGAGCTGGGCCGTCCTCTGCCCGGAGACTGAGCCGACGCACCGAAAAACCGCGCTTCAAAGTGCAATCGGGCGGCTGTATGATGAAAAGCACCATCTGGTCAGGCTCCTCGATCCGCCGTTTCGCGCCGCGCAGCCCGATCCCGGCTATGTCCGGTCCTATGGTCCCGGCTTTCGGGAAAACGGCGGGCAGTATACGCACGGCGCGGTCTGGCTCGCCATGGCGCTGCTGCGCGAAAGAGAGGCGGAGCAGGGCTGGCGCATCCTGCGCGCGCTGCTCCCCGCGAGCCACGATCCCGCGCGCTATGAGGCGGAGCCCTTCGTCCTCGCGGCGGACGTCTATGCCGGGGACGCGGCCGAGACGGCGGGCTGGACGTGGTATACCGGCGCCGCGGGCTGGTATCTGCGCGTGACCGCCGAGGAGCTCTTCGGTCTGCGTCTGCGCGGCGGCAGCCTCTATCTCGATCGCCCCTGCCTGCCGGCGGCGCTGATGAACGCCTCCGTCTGCTGGCGCGACGGAGACGGCGTCCTCCACACGATCTGCCCCGGCCTCGGTGTCGTGGACGGCAAGCCGTATGATGGCGGCGCGATCGGAAGCCTGTAAAAACACCAGTCCCGCACGATGTGCGGGACTGGACATTTTTATGAATCGTTGATAATATAGTGCTATTGACACACAGGTGAGGAATCGAAATGAAGCTCTATTTTGTGGATCACAACTATAAATACGCCGTCGAGCAGATGCTCCTCACGCTCTTTCCCGAGGAAAGGCCGGAATATCCCGCCGAGCCGCCAGAGGACGGGGAGGACTATGTGAAGCTCGCGCTCAACCGCGCGGCGCCCACCGCCGTCGCCGTCTGCCGTCTCCGCCGGGATGGGGAGATCTATGCGGGCTATGCCTCCGTCGCGGAGGAGCTGCTTAAAGATAAGGACGAGGAGGGACGCCTGCTCTCGCAGGCGCTCAAGCTCGCGTTTTACCGCGCGGCGCTCGCCTCCGGTCTCCAGCGCCCGGTCTGGGGCGCGCTCACGGGTGTGCGCCCGGCGAAGCTCATGGAGAAGATGCTCCGCGCCGGCGCCGGGGTGTCTGAGGCAATCCGCCGCTTCCGCGAGGACTATGACGTCTCGGATGCGCGCACCGCGCTCACGCTCCGCTGCGCCGAGGCCACGCTCAAGGCGTCCGCCGCGCTGGGGGAGAGGGACGTCTGCCTCTATATCGGTATCCCGTTCTGCCCCACGCGCTGCGCCTACTGCAGCTTCGTCAGCCAGAGCGTGGAAAAGAGCATGGCGCTCATCGAGCCGTTTTTGGACGCGCTCCTGAAAGAGATCGCCGCGACTGCTGAGGCCGTGAAATCCGCAGGGCTCCGCCCCGTGAGCGTCTATTTCGGCGGCGGCACGCCCACCACGCTCTCGCCCGAGCAGCTTGAGACGGTCTTCACCGCGCTCGAAGCGGAGTTCGATCTGAGCCATGTGCGCGAGATCACGGTTGAAGCCGGGCGCCCGGATACGATCACGCTCGAAAAGCTCTCGGTGCTCCGCCGGCACAACGTCTCCCGCGTGAGCGTCAATCCCCAGACCATGGACGATCATGTGCTCGAGGCGATCGGCCGCCGCCACACGGCGCAGGATATCTATGACGCGCTTGCCCTTGTGCGGAGGATCGGCGGCTTCCAGGTGAACATGGATCTCATCGCGGGCCTCCCGGCGGACACGGTCGAGGGCTTCCGAAAGACGATCGACGACGTCATCAAGCTCGCGCCGGAGAATATCACCGTGCACACGCTCTCGCGCAAGCGCGGCAGCAGCCTGCTGGAGAACGAGGCGCCGCTTCCCACGGCGGAGGACGTCGGCGCGATGCTCGACTATGCGCAGGAGCAGCTCACGGACTTTCGCTATGAGCCGTATTATCTCTACCGCCAGAAATTCATGTCCGGCGGGTTTGAAAACGTCGGCTGGACGGTTTCCGGCGCGGAGAACCTCTATAACATCTGCATCATGGAGGAGCTCTGCGGCATCATCGCCATGGGCGGCGGCGCGAGCACGAAGCTCACCGCCTCCGGCGGACGGATTCGGCGCATTTTCTGCCCGAAGTACCCGAAGGAATACATCGAAAAGATCGATCAGGTCTGCGAAAACAAGCAGGAGATCGTCTCCTGGTATACGGAATAAACAAGGAGGAACAGCGCTATGATGAACTTTTTCCAGCTCAGTGAGATCAACGACGCCCTGCGTACCGATCCGAAGGCATTTCTGGATCAATGCGACGCGCAGTATCAGGCCAAGATCGAAGGCGCGGCGGATCTGATCGCCATGCGGGTGTCCACCTGCCCGATCGTGCTGCTCTCCGGTCCGAGCGGCAGCGGCAAGACGACCACCGCCATGAAGATCGCCGAGGCGCTCGAGAAGCGCGGAATCCACAGCCAGAGCCTCTCGATGGATAACTATTACCGCACCTACAACCCCAAGACCAGCCCCAAAACGCGCGACGGCAAGGATGATCTGGAGTCTCCCGAGTGCCTGAACCTCGACCTGCTCGGCGAGCATCTGCGCGCGCTCGCGGCGGGCAAGACCATCCACCAGCCGCTGTATAACTTCGCCACGCGCATTCAGGCGGGTCCCATCGGCAAGCCCATGCGCCTGAAGGACAATGAGGTCGCCGTCTGTGAGGGCATCCACGCGCTCAACGATGATATCTTCGCCCACGTCCCCGGTGCGTTCCGGCTGTACATCTCCGCCCGCTCCAACGTGCAGGACGAGGAGGGGAAGATGATCTTCAAGGGCACATGGATGCGCCTGATGCGCCGCCTCGTGCGCGATAATAACTTCCGCGGCACCGACGCCGCCGGCACGCTCGACATGTGGGCCAACGTCCGCCGGGGCGAGAAGAAGTACATTTCCCCGTTCAAGGAGCGCGCCGATCTCAAGTTCGATACCGCCTTCCCCAGCGAGGTCTCCATCCTCAAGCACTATGCCGAGCCCCTGCTCGCCGCCGTGCCGGAGGGCGCCGAGCGGTATGACGAGATCCGCAGCATCCTCCCCGCGCTCGAGCGCTTCGAGGACGTCGACCCCGCCCTCCTCCAGCCGGAGAGTATGCTGAGAGAATTCATCGGCGGCGGAGTATACCACTACTGAGAGCAAAAAGAGAGCCTGCCGCGGCAGGCTCTTTTCTATTTGGTTCATCCGCAGTAAAAAAGATGTCATTCTGAGCGGAACGAAGTGGAGTCGAAGAATCTTGGCAGAGCAGTTGGAGAGACGCAGACGGTTTTCCTCTGCTGCCAAGCCTAGATCCTTCGACTGCGCGCTGACGCGCTCCGCTCAGGATGACAAGCATTTGAATACACTCGAATCAATCGAAAATGGCGCACTGCAAAAGCAGTGCGCCATTTATTTGAAGGGGGAAAAGAGACTTGAAAGATCAGAGAATCTCGAGATGTTTGCTCTCCGGCTTGACCGGGGCTTTCTTCGGCATGTTCAGCGTGAGGATGCCGTTCTCGTAGGCGGCGGTGATGCCGTCCACCTCGATCTCGGAGACGTTGAAGCTGCGGGAGTAGGAGCCGTAGTAACGCTCGCGGCGGACGTATTCGCCCTCGTCGTTCTGCTCATCGTTGCTCTCGGTGTGCTCGGCCTTGATGGTGAGGGTATCGTCGTCAATGTCGACCTTGATGTCCTCCTTCTTGAAGCCGGGCAGCTCTGCCTCCAGCTTGTAGGCGTCGTTGGTCTCGCTGATGTCGGTGCGGAAGCCGTTGCTCACGGCCGGGGTGTTCCAGAACGCTCTCTGCATCTCCTGCATCTCCCGGAAGGGATCGAAGGGACGCATACGGTAGCTTCTGCGGTCAAAAGGCATGATTTCGAACATTTTATATTACCTCCTGGAATGTTATACAATGTGAATGAAACTTGCGGGATATTTTTCAATCTCTCGCGTTTTCTGATATATAAATTACCCTACAATTATGAACATTCCAACAGTAATATGTGAACAGAATATGAATTTTAGCACTTAAACCAAAAGAGTGCTAATTTCGACAGGAAAAGAAAAGGACGCGCCGCATTTCGCGGCGCGTCTTGGATGGAATGTGTTATCTGTCTCCGCCTTCGTCCGGGGCGTCCGTTTCGGGCGGGGTGGTCGGCTCCGGTGTGGGCGTCGGCGTCGGGACCGGCGTCGGCTCCGGGGTCGGGATCGTGACGTTCACGCCGCAGGTGGCGGAGTGCGCGGTGCCGTCCGGATCCGTGATCTCAAAGGCGATCGTGCTCACGCCGTCCTTCAGCGCCGTGATGGTCACGGTGTAGGTGTCGCTGTTGGAGCCGGCGGAGCGCTGGAGCGTGCCGAGCTGGATCACAGAGCCGTCCGTGGCATAGACCTTTGCGGTGTTTGCCACGCTGCCGAGCTCTGCGCCGGTCACGGTGAAGGTCACGGTGGCGGCGCTGCCGACGTTCGTGAGGGTCACGTTGCCGGTCGGGCAGCTCACGGTGCGGATCTCCGCCTTGGGCTTGACCGTGATGACGCACTTGGCCTCGACCTTGTTGCTCTTGTCGCCGGAGGAGGCGGTGATCGTGGCCTTGCCCGCCTGATGCGCGGTGACCACGCCGTCCTTCACGCTTGCGATGTTGCTGTCATCGCTGGTCCAGCTGATGTTCTTGATGTCGGCGTCCTTCGGCTCGACCTTCACGTCCAGCGTCAGCTTGTCGCCGATCTTGAGCTCCGCCTCCTCGCGGCCGAGCTCGATCTTCGTGATCTTGATGGCGTCCTTCGTGACGGTCACGTCGCAGTGCGCCTCCACGTCGGTCTTCTTTTCCTCGTCGGTGACGAACTTCGCGGTGATGCGCGCGTCGCCCTCCTTCAGGCCCTTGACCACGCCCTTGCTGGAGACCTCGGCGACGGATTCGCGGCTGCTGCTCCACTCGATCTTCGGGTCGGAGAGGAGGCGCGTCGTGCCGCTCTCGTCGGTGACCTTGACCTCGGCGATGAGGTTGATCTCCTCGTCCGGCGCGATCTCGGCCTTGTCCATGGAGAGGGTAATTTCAAAGGTGTTTTTCTCTTCCTTCTTGCCGCCGCCTCCGAAGAGCACGGAGCCGAGCAGCGCCAGCAGCGCCAGCAGCGCCACGGCGCCGACGATCCAGACGGCGCGGCGGAGGCCCTTGCCCTTCGGCTCGTCCTCATCCTCGTCGTAATCGTCCTCCACGGGTGCGCTCTTGCGGCGCTTCTCCGCGGCTTTCGCGGCCTTGGCCTGCTCTGCCTTGCGCTCCGCCTTCGCAGCGGCGCTCGCGGCGACCGGGGCAGCCGCCGCAGCTGCGGCAGTGCCGGGGGCGGTCTGCGCCGTGCCGGGACGGCGCACGGCGTTCAGGAGCGCGTCGCGCAGCTCCTCCGCGGACTGATAGCGGTCCGCCGGCTGATCGGCGATCGCCTTCATCACGACGGCCTGCAGCGCCTTGCTGCCGTGCAGCGGCTTCGGCATCGGGTCGCCGCGCAGACGCATATCGCGCGCGATCGCGAGATCCGATCCGCTCACGCCCTCGGGCGGCAGCGGCGCAAACGGCACGCGCCGGTCGTTGAGCATCCAGTAGAGCACCATGCCGAGGGAGTAGACGTCGTTCTCGGCGCTGGGCTCCTCGCCGCAGAGCACCTCGGGCGCGGCAAAGTCGCCCGCCGCGTCCGGCACGAGCGCCGCCATGCCGAAGTCGCCGAGGCGCACGTCCAGCGAGCCCTCAAAGTTGCCGCCGGAGACGAAGATGTTCTGGGGCTTCACGTCGCCGTGGACGATGCCGCGGTCGCGGCAGAGGGCGAGGGCATTGCAGATGCCGGCGCCGATCTTCGCCACGTCGCTCTCGCCGTAGGTGTGGCTGCGGATGTAGCGCTCCAGCGGCACGGCGAGATCCGTGCGCAGGCTGATCTCCCAGCCGCTGCCGTCGGCATAGCGGCGGATGGCGTGGTCGCGCCACACGAGCAGATTCTTGTTTTCACTCAGTGCGGCGGAGGCGCGCAGCACGCGGCTCATGGCTTCGAGCTGCTGCCGGAGCTGGGCGGTCTCCTGCGCATCGTCGGACGAGGCGATGCTGATGATCTTCAGCGCGCCGTGCTCGGCGGTGCCGAAGCCGTCGTCCCGCACGATTTCATACGTCTCGCCGCAGCGCCCCGCGCCCAGCGCGCGAACGCCCTGCCAGCCGTTGAATTCGGGAAGTTCATTCATGGAAAAAATCCCACCTTTCAGATGGAAAGTGATTTCGGGTATTACACCAGCTTGTATTATACTGCGAAACCATCCCGCTGGCAAGAGGCAATCCCCGTGAAAAGATGGTCCAAGTGTCGTGAAAAACACATTTTTAGATTGACAATACCCTCTGTTCGGGCTAGAATAATACCATGATATTTATCGGCATTTTGCCGATGATACGGGTAACAATAATTGGAAAGGGGCAATACAAATGATCAGTGCCATCATCTATACCTCCACCTCCGGTTCCTGCGAGTACTATGCGAGAGAGATGTCCCGCAAGCTCGCCATCCCCTGCTATGATGTGAAGAACTGCGGTCTGCCCAAGGGCATGGAAGTCGTCTTCATCGGCTGGCTCATGAACGGCAAGGTCTCCGGTCTGGACGCCGCCATGAAGGATTATGACGTCAAGGGCGTTGTGCAGGTCGGCATGGGCGCTCCCACCGACGCGCAGGAGAAGGTCTGCCGCTCCAAGCACGGTCTCGGCGCGGACGTCAAGGTGTTCTCCCTGCAGGGCCGCTTCGATATGGACAAGCTGCCGGTGTATTTCAAGCCCGTCATGAAGATGGTCAACAAGTCCATCGTCGCCCGTCTCGAGGGCAAGAGCAATCTGAGCGATGCTGACAAGGCCACGCTGCAGATGGCGAAGACCGGCAAGGGCGAGCCCGCCACCTGGGACGGCATCAACGCCGCGATCGACTGGGTCAAGGAGACCCGCGAGCCGCTCGACGTCATGAAATGGCACGAGCCCACCTGATATCGGCTGAATCATGAAAGCACCTCCGTCTCGGGGGTGCTTTTTCTTACGGAAGCTCCATTTGGTTGACTTTCTGCAAAAAGCGGTTATAATAAGGCCATCTGAAAACAAACGGAGGTAAGATTCCCATGCATGATGTACATGATCCCAACGCAGCCGTGCCGGAAGACTGCACCCACGACTGCTCCACCTGCGGCAGCGACTGCGCTTCCCGCACCGAGCCCCAGTCCTTCCTGCAGAACCTGCGCCCCGGCGCGAGAGTCGATAAGGTCATCGCCGTCGTCTCCGGCAAGGGCGGCGTCGGCAAGAGCCTCGTGACGAGCCTGCTCGCCTGCGAGATGCAGCGCCGCGGCCATCAGGCGGCTGTCCTCGATGCGGACATCACCGGCCCCTCGATCCCGCAGGCCTTCGGCATCCACGGCGGCGCCATGGGCGGCGAGGATTTCCTCTATCCCAGCCGCACCCGCACCGGCATCGAGCTGATGAGCATCAACCTGCTGCTCCCGAACGAGACCGACCCCGTCGTCTGGCGCGGCCCCGTCATCGCCGGCGCCGTCACCCAGTTCTGGACGGACGTCCAGTGGGAAGAGGTCGAGTATATGTTCGTCGATATGCCTCCCGGAACGGGCGACGTGCCGCTCACCGTGTTCCAGAGCCTGCCGATCGCCGGCGTCGTCGTGGTCACCAGCCCCCAGGAGCTCGTCAGCATGATCGTCTCCAAGGCCGTCAACATGGCGAGCATGTTGAACGTCCCGGTTCTGGGTCTCGTGGAGAACATGAGCTACTACCAGTGCCCCGACTGCGGCAAGCAGCACGCCATCTTCGGCGACAGCCACATCGAGAAGATCGCCCTCGAGCACAACATCCCCGTCGTGGCGAAGCTCCCCATCGAGCCCGTCATCGCAGAGTCCGTCGACCACGGCCGCGTCGAAACCCTCGACGCCCCCTGGCTCAAGGAGCTCGCGGACAAGATCGAAAACGAGTAA
>CAMJHX010000009.1 GCA_946405655.1 uncultured Clostridia bacterium | reverse complement strand
TGGTGGAGACCGGGTTTACCCGGGCAAAAAACGCGGGCAACATCATCATGAAGAATCTGATGGACTTCTGCATCGGGACAGTGGTGTTCTCCCTGCTGGGCTACTCGCTCATGATGGGCGAGGACGCCCTCTTCGGTCTCATCGGCAAGCCCAATCTGGATCTGTTTACGCACTTTGCGGATTTTATCCGCTCCCCCGCCGAAGGCTTTACCGACGCGAGCTATTTTGTATTTAACCTCGTCTTCTGCGCCACGACGGCGACGATCGTCTCCGGCGCGATGGCGGAGCGGACGAAGTTTTCCGCCTACTGCGTCTATTCCGCCGTGATCTCGATTCTGATCTACCCGATCGAGGCGCACTGGATCTGGGGCGGCGGCTGGCTGAGCCAGCTGGGCTTTCACGATTACGCCGGCTCCTGCGCGATCCACATGGTCGGCGGAGTTGCGGCGCTGATCGGCGCGGTCATCCTCGGGCCGCGCATCGGAAAATATGACACGGACGAGACCGGAAACGTGACAAAGGTCCGCGCCATCCCCGGCCACTCGATCCCGCTCGGCGCGCTGGGCGTGTTCATTCTCTGGCTCGGCTGGTACGGCTTCAACGGCGCGGCGGCAGCGACGCCCTCGGAGCTCTCGTCCATCTTCCTGACCACGACCATCGCCCCCGCTGTCGCAACCTGTACCACGATGGTTTTCACATGGGTCAAAAACGGCAAGCCGGACGTCTCCATGTGTCTGAACGCGTCGCTGGCCGGTCTCGTCGGCATTACGGCCGGCTGTGACGCGCTCGACGCCGTCGGCGCCGCGATCGTCGGGATCGTCTCCGGCCTTCTGGTGGTCGTGGTGGTTGAGGGGCTGGATCTCAGGCTCCATATCGATGATCCGGTGGGCGCGGTGGGCGTTCATTGCGCAAACGGCGTGTGGGGTACGCTCGCGGTGGGGCTGCTTGCCAATCCGGACGCGCCCGCGGGTCTGCGCGGGCTTCTGTACACCGGCGAATGGTCGCTGCTCGGCGTTCAGCTGCTCGGCTTTGCCGCGGTTGCCGCATGGAGCGCCGTGACGATGCTGGCGTTCTTCACATTTCTCAAAAAGATCGACTTCCTCCGCGCAGACGCTGCCGACGAGCTCGCGGGGCTTGACCGCAGCGAGCACGGGCTGCCCAGCGCCTATGCCGATTTTGTCTCCTCCGGCCATCCCTATACGCTGCCGGATACCGGTGAGACCGTTCCGGCCGTGACAGGCACGATACCGCCCACCGAGGCGATCCCGGTCGTGCCGCAGCCGGCCTTCCCCGCGGACGGGCACAAGTTCACCAAGGTGGAGATCGTCTTCAAGGAGGAGCGGCTCTTCGCCCTGAAGGCCGCCATGAGCGAGCTGGGAATCACCGGCATGACCGTCTCGCACGTGCTGGGATACGGCATTCAGAAGGGGCGGCCGGAATACTATCGCGGCGTCGAGGTCGAAACGGATCTGCGCCCGAAGGTGCAGGTGGATATTGTGGTCAGCGCGATCCCGGTTCGGGACGTGATCGAAACGGCGAAGAAGGTTCTCTATACCGGTCACATCGGCGACGGAAAGATCTTCGTCTACGACGTGGAAAACGTCGTGAAGATCCGCACCGGAGAAGAGGGCTACGACGCGCTGCAGGATGTGGAGTGATGAATATGTTTGATGCAGAAAAAACAGTGAATCAGTGCGTGGAGTGGATCCGCGGCTATTTCGCCGCCAACGGGCCGGACTGCAGCGCCGTTGTGGGGCTCTCCGGCGGAAAGGACAGCTCCGTCACGGCGGCGCTCTGTGTCCGGGCGCTGGGGAGAGACCGCGTGATCGGCGTGCTGCTCCCGAACGGCGTGCAGGACGATATCGATTACGCCTATCTGGCGGCGGAGCACCTGGGGATCCGGCATTATGTCCTGAATATCCGGGAGGCGTATGAAAGCGTCCTCGCCGCGATCGGAGCGCAGTTTCCGATCGACGGCGCGACGAAGCTGAGCCTGCCCGCCCGGCTGCGCATGGTCTCCCTCTATGCCGTGGCCCAGAGCCATAACGGCCGCGTCGCGAACACCTGCAACCTCTCGGAGGATTGGGTCGGCTATGCCACGCGTTATGGCGACGGCGCGGGAGACTTCAGCCCGCTCTCCGGGCTGACCGTGCAGGAGGTCAAGGCGATCGGCAGACGCCTCGGCCTGCCGGAGCAGCTGGTGGAAAAGGTGCCGATCGACGGTCTCTGCGGCAAAACGGACGAGGACAATCTCGGTTTTTCCTATGCCGTTCTGGATCGCTATCTCCGCACCGGCGAGATCGACGATGCGGAGATCAAAGCGAAGATCGACCGGATGCATCGCCTGAATCTCTACAAGCTCTCGATGATGCCGGCGTTTGATCCGGGCATTTCCACCGCAGCAGAATAAAGAGATGATTTCAGCCCTCTCCCCTGGCGTCTCTCCCAGCCCGCCTGGAGTTTACGACTCTCCTCCAAATGCTGCTCTCCCATGCGCCCCGGAGAGGGCTCTTCAAATTGCTGCCTGCTGCGCATGGACGGGTTTTGCCAATTGCACATTCTTGTCATTGCGCCTCCTGCAAAAAAGACGCACCGGAAATCCGGTGCGTCTTTTGTAATTCAGCCTCGCAGAGTTCGCGGCTCTGCCGCGAATCAATTTCAATCCGTTTTTCCGGCGACATGTGCGTCGGAAAAACTCCCTAAGGCGAAGCGTCACGCGAGCCCTCGCGCCGACCAACCGAAGGGCGATGGAGCGCGAGTATATCAAAAAAGAGCCTGCTCTGGCAGGCTCTTTTTTGAGTTTAATCATACTGGATGACATATGCGAGCACGCCGCTGTAGAAGCGGGGGTAGGCGCCTGCGGGGTTGTTGCCGCAGTCGTTGAAGCTCCAGGTGCCGGCGGAGTTGGAGATCAGCACGTAGTTCTCCGGCTGCCCGGTGTAGCTGTCGCGGACGGACGGCTCGCCGCTCGCCCAAACCGTGTAGGGATTCGGGTTGTCGGCGACCCAGTGGAGCTCGCCGTCATCGCCGCGGTAGAGTCCGATCCAGACGTACTTCGCGCCGGCATTCGCCGCGAGATTCGCCACCTGCTGCAGGTCCTCCGCCGTGCGGATCACCGCGAGGTGACCGCCCTTGGCCTCGGCCTCGACCTTCGCCTGCTCCCAGGATGCATCGGAGAGGACGATCTCATAGGTCGGCTTCGGCGCGGGCGTGGCGGTGGGCTCCGGCGTCGCGGTCGGCTCCGCGGTCTCAACGGCCTCGGTCGGCTCGGCGGACGCGTCAGGCTCGGCGGGGAGCACGGTCTCGACGGGCGTCTCCTCCGGCGGCGTGACCGTGCGGGGCTTGCCGCTGATGGCGCCGATGCTGTGGAGAATCAGCGCGCCGAGCACCAGCGCGGTGAGGCACAGGAGAAACACGATCCAGCCGGAGTGGTTCTTCTTGCCGCCGCGGTTATGCCCGATCCAATCCATCTCCTCGAGCTGGCGCGAGATGCGCTCGGCCTCCTCGATCTGCTTGTCGCGTGGAACGGTGGGCGTGTCCTTCACGTTGGGATCCGGCTGCGATATGCGCTGCGCGACGGAAGCGGAGATCGCCTCCACGAGCGCGGGGTCGACGCCGGGCTTTTTGATCGGCTGCTCCGCGGGCTCCTCGGCGGGCGGTTCCGCGGCGGGCGTCTCCTCCGCGGGAGTCTCCTCGGCAGGCGCTTCCGCGGGAGCTTCCTCAACGGGCGCGGGCTCCTCCGCGGGCGCTTCGGCGGGTTGATCCGGCTCGGGGCTCTCGCCGCGCGCGGCTGCCTCCTCAGCGGTCTTGCGCTCTGCCTCGATGCGCGCCGCCTCCTCGACGGCTCTGCGCTCGGCCTCGATGCGCGCCGCTTCCTCGGCGGCCTGACGTTCAGCCTCGATGCGCGCCGCCTCTTCCGCTTTTCGCGCGGCCTCCTCAGCCTCGGCCTTCTCCGTCAGCACCGCGAGCAGCAGCCGCTCCATTTCGGACAGCTCCTGCGCGGGCTTATTGAGCATTTCCCTTGCGGGGGGGATGTAATTGCGGATGGCCTCGCGCGTCTCCTCAAGCACGGCGTCGAGCACGGCGGGAGACTCATAGCGGTCGTCCGCGCGAAACTGCGTCGCCTTCTCGATGACGGCGCCGAGATGCTTGCCGGCGGTCTTCGGAATGGGCAGCGCCTCGCCGCTCATGCGCCGGCGCAGCGCCTCCGCCTGATCGTTCGGGCTGGGGTCCTTCGGCGTGAAGGGCAGCTGGCCGCCGGTGACGCCGGCATAGAGCAGCATGCCGATGGAATACACATCCGCCGACGGAGTGCGCGTGCCGCTCCAGAAGACCTCGGGAGCCATGTATTCCAGCTCCGCCGGGGTCCACTCCCGGTTCACGTCGCCGCCGACGTCCTCCCCGAGGAAGACATTCCCCTGCTCATCGCAGCCGATATTGTCCGGACGGATGCCGCCATGGTACGCCCCGCGCTCGGTCAGCTTCCGGCACAGCTTCTGCGCCAGAGCTGCCATTGCGTCCCGGTCCAGGCGGTACAGCCCTTCGCCGAGAACAGTTGCGTTCTGATCCATACTGCAGTCCTTTCTGTCTTTTCGTAGGCTCGAAAAGTTACAGTTTTCTATCAATTCATTTCATTCTAGCACACTTATCGGCGCAAGTCAAATGGCAATTTGGGCGTTTTTCCCGCCCGAAGCTGTCACTTTTTGCCGAGTCTGCCGAACCAGCCGAAGGTCATCGGCCAGACGCCCGCGGCGAAGAGCACGCCGAGGAAATAGCGCACGGCGGTGACGGCGTCGCTCCGGCCGAGGATTGCCTTCGGCCCCTCGATGAGCGCGAGCGTGATCACGAGGCCGAGCACGACCTTGAGAATCTGCGCCCACCAGACCGCCTTCGTGTCAAACCGGGTGCGGCGGATGTCGAGCGTATAGGCGATCGTGAGAGCGGCGAGGGCGCCGGTTAAGAGGCTCGCGTTGTGCCGCGCCTCGATGAGGTTCACGACGTGCTCCTCGGCATACATCCAGTCCGGGAAGGGCCAGAGATAGGAATAGAGCAGGAACGCCGCGAGCAGCACCGCGAGCACGGCGAGAAAGCCGTAAAACCGGTTGGGGTGTGCCTCCAGACTGCGGAACATGGGATAAAGGGCTACGAGCAGCACGATGCCGACCACGATGGAGACGCCCACATCCAGCGGCGTGTGCACGCCGAGATACATGCGCGAGAAGGCGACGAGCACGATCAGCACGGCGCAGACGATCTTGAGCCAGGTCTTCTTCGTCCAGGCGAAGACGCCGCCGAAGGTGGCGAACACATTCTGCGTATGGCCGCTCGGGAAGGAGAAGCCGGTGGCGTCGGCGACGGCGGACTCCACGGGCTGAAAGCTCGGATCGAGCACCCACGGGCGCGGGATGCGGAAGATGATCTTGAGAAACTGGTTGATGACGGTGCCGATGAAGCCGAGCGAGAGCATGAAATAGCCGCAGCGCTTGTCGATGCACCAGAAGACGATGATGCTCAGCACCATAAAGCCATAGACGCCGCCGAAATACGTCAGCGCCGAGAGCGCCTTCGTGACCGCAGGCGTGCGAAGCTGTTCGAGGATGTAAAGCAGTTGCATAAGGAAAGCCTCCCTGTGTTGATACAGAGATTATTATAGCAAATCCGTAAAGAAGATACAATTACGAATTGACGCAGTTCAATGAAAATGATACAATTGTTTTAAGGAATTGATAACACCACCCGCGAATCAAAAAAGGAGGGATACCCATGGATCTGGAAAAAACCATCCGGGCGCTGAAGGGGCGCGGCTTTGCCGTCTCCTGCTTTGCCACGAAAGAGGAGGCCGCCGACTATCTCGCCGGGGCCATTCAAAACACCACCGTCGGCATGGGCGGCAGCAAGACGCTCGACACGCTCGGCATCTATGACCGCCTGAAGGAAACGAACGAGGTCTTCTGGCACTGGAGAGAGCCCGGCATCCCGACGCTGGACAAGGCGCTCACCGCGCAGACCTATCTCTCGAGCGCGAACGCGATCACCGAGGACGGACAGATCATCAACATCGACGGGCGCGGCAACCGTCTCGCCTCCATGGTCTACGGCCCGGGCAAGGACATTTACATCGTGGCGGGCGTGAACAAGATCGAGGAGGATTTCGACAAGGCGCTCTTCCGCGCGCGGAATACCGCCGCCGTGCAGAACATGGCGCGCTTTGCCGGCTCCCAGCCCTGCCAGAGCGAAAAGGCGGGCGGCAAATGCTATGACTGCCGCTCGAAGGACCGCGGCTGCAACGGCCTGCTCGTGCTCTGGGGCAAGATGTTCGACATGCAGAAGCTCGAGGTCGTGCTCATCGAAGAGGAGCTCGGACTGTAAAAACGAAAGAAGGCGTCAAGGATGAGGGTATTCAAGCGCATCAAATGGGCGTATCTGCTCGTGAGCGTGTTTTTCATCGCGCTGGGCGTGCTGCTGATCGCAAGGCCGGACACCTCGATGATCTGGTTCTGCCGGTTCCTCGGCGGCGTCGCGGTGCTGTTCGGTCTGGCGCGGATCATCGGCTACTTTGTGCGCGAGCTCGAGGGCGTCGGCCTGCGGTATGACTTTGCCACGGGCGCGTTTGCCATCGTTGCGGGCGCGTTCCTGCTCTGGCGCGCGCCGGAGGTCGGCGAGGTCATGGACATCGTGATCGGCCTGTTCATTCTGGTCGACTGCGTGTTCAAGCTGCAGGTCGCCATGGACTCCAAGCGCATGGGCGCGCGCAGCTGGTGGGTAACCTTGCTGTTCACCTGCGTGAGCCTGGTCCTCGGACTGCTGCTCATCTTCGATACGTTCAAGGGCCAGCGCGTGCTGAGCATCATGATGGGCGTCGCCCTCGTGGCGGACGGGCTGCAGAACCTCTGCACGGTGATCTATGCCACGATCTTCGTCAAGGACGTGAAGAAAAAGGTCCAGGACGCCGTGGACGAGGCAACCGCGATCGAGACCACGGGCGAGGTCGTGACGGACGACAAGCCCTTCCCCGCCGACTTTGACGAGGCGATCGCCGCAGCTGCCGAGCTGCCTGCGGCGGAGAGTGTGCCGCCGGAAGAGAAGTAAGAGAAAGAAGGCAAAGCGATGCTGGAAGAAAACTTTCTGTCGGTCTACGACAAATTCAAGGTGGAGTTTTTCCGCCGCCTGTTCTCCCTCGTGCGCGAGCGTGAGGGCTCGCTGAGCGCGATGGAGGCGTTCTCCGTGGAGATCATCAAGGAGCTGGACTCGCCCACGATCAGCCAGTTCGCGGATTTTCTGGGCATCAGCCAGTCCAACGCGACCTATAAGGTAAACAGCCTGATCAAGAAGGGCTATATCGTGAAGGAGAACTCCGACATTGACCGCCGCGAGTATCATCTGAAGCTCTCGGAGAAGTACTACCACTACAGCGGGCTGATGAAGAGCTATGTTGACACGGTCATGGACCGCATGCAGCAGCGCTTCACCCCGGAGGAGCTGGAGATGTTCTCCAAAATGCTCGCCGTGATGAGCGAGGAGCTCATGCCCGAGACCGGACTATAAAAAAGATGCACCCCGAAGCCAACGCTCCGGGGTGCGTTTTGCTGTAGGGCGGGTCGCTTGCGCCAGCCGCTTACCGGCAGCATAATCCCGCAGGCGGGCGCTGACGAAACCCGCCCTACGGCAGAAGACAAAAAAGAGCCTGCAATGCAGGCTCTTTTTTCGGTTACGCGCCGTGGCGCTCGCCGAGCAATTTTTCCTTCTGCGTCTGCAGTTCGGCAATCTGCTGCTTGCCGAGGGGATAGACAAAGCGCAGCAGGATGAACACGAGCAGAAACAGCACCGCGGGAATGAGCGCGGAGGAGTTGTACATGCGGTTGAGAACCGGCTCGGTGATGTTGTCGGCGTTCAGAACATTGTCGGTATAGCCGATCTTGAGGAGAACGGAGTTGATCAGAACGGCGGCGACGGTCTGGCCGAGCTTTCTCATGAAGGAATAGAAGGAATAGCTCGTGGCCTCGTCGTGCAGGCCGTACTTGACCTCGTTGTAGTCGATCGCGTCCGCCGCGAGCGCCCAGACGAGCAGGAAGATGAACGCGGTGCCGATGCCGGTCATCAGGCAGAAGACCAGATAGAGCACGACGTTGTGCGTGTGCAGGAAGAAGAGAATGAAGTTGATGATCGAGGCAAACAGGATGCCGTAGGCGCACACGTCGCGGCGGCCGAACTTGTTGCCCAGCTTCGTCGCGAAGAGCATCACGATGGCGACGGGCAGATAGATGCACACCTGCGAGACCATGAACATCGGGCTCTGGAAGTAGTAGTCAAACAGATAGCTGTAATAGCCGGTCTGGAACATCTGTGCGGCGAGGAAGAGCATCGACGCGAGGGACACCGCGACGAAGGGGCGGCTCTTGAAGAGCGTGCCGATGACCTTCCAGGTCTGGCCCTTCTGACGGGGCGCGGGCTTGGACTCCACGCGCTCCTTGTTCCACGCGTAGCAGAGGAAGAACGCGATCACGCACAGCACGGCGATCGCGATGACGCCGGTGATGGTGCGGTTGTAGTCCATGACGCGCTTGGCGCCGTCGCCCTCGCCGATGGTCTTGACGGCATAGAAGCTCATGAGCGCCATCGCGGGCATCGCGCCGAAGGTCGAGCCGACGGAGCGGAACACCGACAGGGAGGAGCGCTCCTTGTCGCTGGAGGTGACGACCTGCGCGAGCGAGCCGTAGGGGATGTTGATGCAGGTATAGAGCATGCCGAAGAGGATGTACGTCACATAGGCGTAGGCGAGGTACTGCCCCTGTGTCAGGCCGGGGATCTTGATGAACATCAAAACCGCCGAGACCGCCACGGGGATGGCGAAGATCTTGATCCAGCGGCGATAGCGCCCATCGGCCTTGGGCTGCGCGCCGTCGATGATGCGGCCCCAGATGGGGTCGTTGATCGCGTCCCAGATGCGGGCGATGATCATCATGGTCATGATGCTGACGATGTTGATCTGCAGAATGTCCGTGTAGTAGCGCTGCAGAACGCTCTGCACCAGACCGAAGACGCACAGCGAGCCGAAGTCGCCCATCAGGTAGCCGATCTTGTCCTTGGTCTTGATGCCGCTGGTGCGGGAGATGTAAGACTGATCCATATCCTTTCCCTCTCTTTATTTATTCTGACCCGCCGCTTGGAATGCGGGTGCGAATTGACTATCTTTCCGGTAGAACACCGGGCACTGGCCGAGCGGGGCGTCCACGCGGTATTTTTTGCCGCCGGCGTAGGTTTCCTCTGTCCAGAGGTGCACCCACTCCCCCGCCGGGAGATAAACGGTGCGCACCCGCTCGCCCTCGCGGATGACCGGGCAGACGAAGAGATCCTCGCCGAGGAAATACGCATAGGGGTCCTTCCCCTTTTTCGCGCTCCCCTCCGGGAAGAAGTCCGGCCGCAGGACGGGCAGCCCCTCCTGCGCAAGCTTGACGCAGTGCTCCAGATACGGCCGGAGCGCGACGTGCGCGCGGGTAAGCTTCACGGTAAACGGCGTGACGCCGCCAGCGTCAAACTGCGCGTTCGCCCACGGGCGGATGGATTCGTGGCTGCGCATGAGAAGCGAGAACGCGCCCATCTCCATCCAGCGGACGAAGAGCTCCTTCGAGCGCTTCATCCTCAGAAAGGAGAAGAAGCCGCCGATGTCGCAGTGCACCATCGGGACGCCGGAGAAGCCGAGCGAGAAGCTCGCGGGCATGACGCAGGGCATGCCGTAATCGCGCGTGGTGTCGGTATGCTGGTCGCCGTTCCACATGATCGGAGCGTATTCCTGAATGCCGAGATAGCCCGAGCGCGTGAAGAACATGGCTTTCTGTTCTTTGCCGCGCGCCTCGATCGCCTCGCGGTTGATCTTCGCCCAGAGCACGGGCCAGACGTTGTGAAGCTGGGCTGGATCGCCTTTGTGCAGCACGCAGTCGACCGGGAGATATTCGCCGAAGTCCGCCATCCAGCCGGAGATGCCGAGATCGAGCATGTTCCGGCCGATCAGCACTTCCTTAATATAATCCACAGCGTCCGGATGCGTCAAATCGAGCATGCCGGCGTCGAACGTGGTGGACTGGATGTGATAAATCTCCCCGTCCTGCTTCCGGATCAGCCAGCCCTTGTCCTTACAGTAATTATAAAGATGTCCGTCGCGGACGAGATAGGGGTTGATATAGCCGAGGAAGCGCACGCCGCGCGCGTTCAGCGTCCGGATCGCCTCGCGCAGATTCGGATAGAGCTTCTCGTCGACCTCCCAGTTCCACCAGACCTGCTTGCCCATGATCGTGCGCTTTTCGCCCGACCAGTCCTGACACCAGACGGCGGAGATCTTCGCCCCGGCGTCGAGCATGGCGAAGGCCTTTCGCACCACGGTCTCCGTGCCGCCCTGCACGCCGAGGATCATGCCCTCGAAGCACCAGTCCGGCAGATACTGTCCGTTCGGGAGATACTTCGCGAGCGCGCGGCAGAGCTCCGGGAGATCCTTGCCGGAGAGGAGCGTGAGCCGCCTGGGGCAGCGGTCGAAGAAGAAGCGAAATTCGTCGGCGGCGGTGAAGTCCGCCGTCCCGTCCGACGGGGTGTCGAAGAGGATGAGCCGATTGCGGTCGGTCATGAAGACCGGCATGGGCGCGTAGCTGCCGATGTTCGCGTGGGATTTCTCCCGATAGAGCGCGCGGGGCAGCAGCGCCTTTTCGATGATGGTCGAGGCCTTGATGTGCTCGGAGACGAAGTTCACCACGCGCTCGCCGCGGTGGTTCACCTGGCGATACTGCTCGCCGCCGCCGAAGACAGCCTCGTCCTTTCTGGCGGGCAGGCGGAATTCATAGCTCCAGCCGTCCTCCCCC
Source organism: uncultured Clostridia bacterium (assembly GCA_946405655.1). Taxonomy (GTDB): domain Bacteria; phylum Bacillota; class Clostridia; order Oscillospirales; family Oscillospiraceae; genus CAG-103. Next base: position 4,977 of record CAMJHX010000009.1, on the reverse strand, counting down.
ACGAGCGAGAGATCCATGCCGAGCGGCACTTTTTCCATCGTGATGCGCAGGCTGTGCCCACCGCCGGAGAGGACGACGTCCTTCCCCTTGTAGGTCACGTCCGTGAGCGGGATGCGCTCGGCCTCGCGGACGGCGGTTTTGACCGTGCCGCGACTGGCAGTGTAGGTCTTCTTCTGCCGGACAGCGGTGGCAAAGGGCTTGGCCTCGCTGTGGCGCAGCAGGACGTTTTTCCCGGTGCGGATCATCAGCATGTTCGAATGATGCATGGCGCTCCTCCTGTTCAGGTTTTAGAAACGGTAAACGGGAAAACGGAACAGCTCGGCCAGCGCCGAGAGCGTGTCGGCATGGCGGCCGCGGATGACGACGAAGTGCGGCTCGAAGCCCGCCTCCACGCTGCGCTCCACGAGCGCGCGGGCGTTCGCGTCCGTGCGGACGACGACGGACGTGCCGATGAACTGGCGGGGCTTGTCGAGCGCCTCGCCCTCGGCGACAAAGAAGCGGAACGAGCCGTCCGGCTCGCGCCCGATGCGGAAGATCGTCGCCTCCGGGAAGGCCTCGCAGCCGAAGTTCATCGCGGGGCCGATCCTGCGGTTCGGGTGCACGCCGATCTCGGCGCCGGTGTCCTTCCGGGCGAGACCGCAGGCCGCCGCGCCGCAGTGCCAGAACGTGACGGTGTTCTCCCCCTCATCGAGAGAGACGGGATCGCCGAAGAAGACGGGCTCGTGGCTTAGCTGCATGCCGAGCCACATGGAGAGCGCGCCGTAGATATCCGCCTCGCATGCAGCGGCGACGCCGTCGTCGTTCATGAGGCTCAGCACCGTGCAGACCGGGGTGCCGAAGGCGGTGAAGAAATCGGGCCAGCAGCGGCTTGCCACGGCGCCGATGCCGTGGGAGCGGACATACTCGGTATAGGCGCGGTAAAGTCTGCTGTGGTCGAGGCGGTTGTGTTCGGGCGTCTTGTCGAGCCCGCAGGTCATCGCCTCGGTGCGGTCGAGGTATTCCCTGCATTCCTCGTCTGTATACGCCTTTGCCTGATCGATCAGCTCGCGCGCCTCGATGCTCTCGAGCTCCACGCCGAAGACGCTCATGAGCTCTTGATCCAGCGCGCGGCCGAAGCCGAAGCCCTGCGGCGTGTGGCCGATGGCCGCCATCTTGAGCGAGCGCATCGCCTTCTTGAGGCGCGCGGCCTGCACCATGGAGGCGACGGCTTTTGTAACTTCCTCCTCCTCCGGCGCGCCGAAGACATAGGAAAACGCGCGGTCGTCGAAGGCGCGGAGGGTGTTCGCCGCCGAATACGCGCCTGTGAGGGAGTTCAGGCGCAGGCGCCCGCCGTCGATCACCGGCTCGCGCAGCGTCCACAGGAGCAGCGGGCAGTCAAACCGCCGCAGCACCTCCGCCATATAAGCGGCGTTGGCGAACGTGAGATTCTGGAACACGATCAGATCCGGCTGGACGGAATCGAGGTAGGCGCGCAGATCGTCGATCGAGAGGAGCATCTTCTCCGGGCAGACGAAATGTTCGTCCGCCGCCTTCAGCGCCTGGATCGAGCGCTCAAACTGATCCTGCGCGCTCTCGAGATGGAACGTCGGCACGCCGACCGGAACATAGACCGGGGTAAAGTTCATAATGGCTTCCTTCCTTTGCTTAACATCGTAAAATATTTTATCGCCCGCAGGGGCTCCTGTCAAGACGGATTGGAGGCTTGTCGTTCCTTCGCTTGTAGGGCGGGGACCTGTGCCCCGCTGTCAGAAATGCGCAATTCGGCGGCCCACAGGCGGCCGCCCTACGTCTCTGTATTTCAGCTTTGGGAAAAAGCATGTCATTCCATGCAAAAAAACGGGTTGACAACCACCAGTCACAGGCGTACACTCTGATTGATTAACAGAAGAAAATAATTGATGGGAGGCACCTCAATTGGATTATGATCTGAAACAAATGAGCCGCGATGTGCGCTGTGACACGCTGCTTTGCATCGGTCACCTCGGCGTGGGTCACGTCGGCGGCTGCCTGAGCATCGTGGAGCTGCTGACGGCGCTCTACTTCAAGCACATGCGCATCGACCCGAAGGACCCGAAGAAGGCGGGGCGCGACCGCTTCGTCTGCTCGAAGGGTCACGCGGGCCCCGCGGTGTACGCCGCGCTCGCGAACCGCGGGTACTTCGACAAGGCAGAGCTCCTGACGCTCAACCAGGGCGGCACGAATCTCCCCTCGCACTGCGACATGAACCGCACCCCCGGCGTCGATATGACGACCGGCTCCCTCGGGCAGGGCTTCGGCTGCGCGATGGGCGCGGCGCTGGGCTCCAGGCTCTCCGGCGACGGCGCGATCATCTACACCCTGATCGGCGACGGCGAGAGCCAGGAGGGTCAGATCTGGGAGGCCGCGATGTTCGCCGCCGCCAAGAAGCTCGACAATCTCATCGCCTTCACGGACTACAACAAGCTGCAGATCGACAACACCGTCGAGGCCGTGTGCGGCATTGCGCCCCTCGCGGAGAAGTGGGCGGCGTTCGGCTGGAACGTGATCGACGTGGAGGACGGCAACGACATTGAGCAGGTGGACGCCGCCATCGAGCACGCGAAGGAGGGCATCGGCTCCGGCAAGCCCACGATGGTCATCCTCAACACGCTCAAGGGCTGCGGCGTGCCGTGGATCGTCGATCTCGGCCCGGGCAACCACAACTGCAATCTGACCGAGCAGCAGGCGCAGGACGCGATCCGCGCCATCCGAGAGGAGGAGGTGTAAGCCATGGAAATGAGAGCCATCTATGCCAATTGTCTCGCCGAGATGATGGAGAAGGACAAGCGCGTCGTCGTGCTCGACGCCGACCTCTCCAAGGCGAGCGGCACGCGCGCGCTGTATGAGCGCTTTCCCGAGCAGATCTTCGAGTGCGGCATCGCCGAGCAGGATATGACGAGCATCGCCGCCGGTCTTGCGAGCTACGGCTTCAAGCCGTGGATCGAGAGCTTTGCGACCTTCGCCTCGCGCCGCAACTGCGACCAGATCGCGCTGAGCGTGGCTTACGCGAAGCAGAACGTGAAGATCGTCGGCACCGACCCCGGCATCGCCGCCGAGCTCAACGGCGGCACGCACATGGCGCTCGAGGACATCGGCGTCCTGCGCTCGATCCCGACGCTCGTGATCACCGAGCCCGCGGACGAGACGCAGCTGCGCGCCACGATGGCGGCGCTGGACGCCTATGAGGGCCCGGCGTATCTGCGCCTGTTCCGCAAGGAGCTGCCGAAGATCTTTGACGACGATTACAAATTCGACCTCTTCAAGGCCGACGTGCTGAAGGAGGGCTGCGACCTCACGATCTGCGTCTCCGGCTTCCAGACGAAGGACGTGCTGGACGCGGAGAAGGCGCTCGCCGCCGACGGCATTGACGCCGAGATCGTGAACGTGCACACCATCAAGCCCATCGACGCGGAGACCATCCGCGCCAGCGCGCGCAAAACCGGCGCCGTGCTCACGGTGGAGAACCACAACGTGATCGGCGGCCTGCGCTCGGCGGTGCTCGAGGCGCTGGCTGAGGAGAAGATCCCCGTCTGCGCTGTGGGCGTGCAGGATCGCTTCGGCGAGGTGGGCAAGCTCCCCTATCTGCGCGAGGCGATGGGTCTGACCGTGGAGAACATCATCGAGACCGCGAAGCGCGCGGTGACGCTGAAATAAAAAGGAGAACCAACCATGAAAATTGCAATCGGCAGCGATAAATCCGGCTTTTCCGTCAAGGAGGCCGTGAAGGCCTGGCTCACAGAGCAGGGCATGGACTTTGACGATCTCGGCACGGTCGACTTAAACGACGTGCACCCCTACTATCAGGTGGCGAGCGAGGTCGCCCCGCTCGTGCAGAACGGGACGTATGACCGCGCGGTGCTCATCTGCGGCACCGGCGCCGGCATGTGCGTCGTGTCGAACAAGTTCAAGGGCGTCTCCGCCGTCGCCTGCGAGGGCGTGTACTCGGCGAAGATGGCGCGCGCGATCAACAACGCGCAGATCCTCTGCATGGGCGGCTGGATCGTCGGCCCCGAGATGGCCGTGGAGATGACGCGCACCTTCCTGGAGACCGACTGGTGCCAGGATCTCGAGGACTGGCGCGCGGAGAACATGCACAAATTCTCCGCCAAGGTCGCGGAGATCGAGGATAAGATCTATGATTAACAGCTTCATCTACTCCGAGGCCGTGCAGGTGCACTTCGGCGTCGGCAAGCTTGATTCCCTCGCGGACGTGCTCGCCGAGCTCGGCATTGAGAAGGCCGTGATCGCCTGCGGGCGGCACTTTGCGCCGCAGGCGGAGGCGCTGAAGGAAAGCGTCCCCGCTGTCAAGGCAGTCTTCGGCGCGGTGGAGCCGAACCCGCAGCTCGCCGGCGCGATCGAGACCGCGCGGCTCGCGCGCGAGACCGGGGCGGACGCCGTGATCGGCGTCGGCGGCGGCAGCTCCCTCGACACGGCGAAGTTCGCCGCCGCCATCGCCCTCGGCGACGGCGCGGGCGAGGACTATTACCGCGGCAGGCTCCCCTTCCCGGAGCGCCGCCTCAAGATCGTCTGCGTCCCCACCACGGCGGGCACCGGCAGCGAGGTGACGCAGGTCTCCGTCATGAGCCACGGCGCGGAAAAGCGCACGATCAACCACCCCGCCTTCCTGCCGACGGCGGCGATCATCGACCCGGCGCTGACGGTCTCCATGCCGCCGCGCACGACGGCGATCTCCGGCATCGACGCGATGGCGCACGCCCTCGAGGGCTGCTGGAGCCGCAACCACCAGCCGATCACGGATCTGCTCGCGAGCGAGAGCGTGCGGCTGATCCTCGAGAATCTCGAAGCCGCCTATCACCACGGTGACGATCTCGACGCGCGCGCCGCGATGAGCTATGCCGCCCTCCTCGGCGGCATGAGCTTCGCCCTGCCGAAGACCGCGGGCAGCCACGCCTGCAGCTATCCGCTGAGCGAGGATTATCATCTGCCGCACGGCGAGGC
>CAMJHX010000008.1 GCA_946405655.1 uncultured Clostridia bacterium | reverse complement strand
GCGCAGAAGTCCGCGATCCGGCGCTCGTTCTCCGCGCTCGGCTTCGCCTTGGGGTCGATCAGGATCAGCGTCTCGCGCAGGCGGTCGATCCCGGCGCACTCCGTGAGCTTTGCGAAGGCTTTCTCCGCGCCGGCGCCGCTCTCGCAGGCGAAGGCCGCGACCGGAACGGCGCGCAGCGCCTGCTCCGAAACGAAGGTGCGGATCGGCGGCGTGACGTTGCCTGCCCAGACCGGGAAGCCGAGGATCACGAGATCATAATCCTCCGCCCGGAAGTCATACGGCTCCAGCGCCGGCGTTTCCGCCATGACGGCGCTCTTGCCGCCCCAGAAGAATTTCCGGAAGCCGCTGTCCGGATAGGCCTTCTTCGGCTGCAGACGGAGCGTGTCCGCGCCGAGCGCGGCGGCGATCTTCTCCGCTGCATACGCCGTGTTTCCCTCCAGGGAATAGTAAACAACGATGGCTTTCATGGTGCGCCTCCTGTGATGTTGTGTGGATACAAACAGCATACCACAGAATCGCCGCGCTGTCACGGCTTTGAGAGCAGCGGTTTTCTGCCATGCCCGCTCCGAACGATATTGATTGACAAATACTGGCATGCCATGTAATATGTATCTATCACTGATACAACTCAGAAAGGAGCATTCCCATGCAGTTTCCCGCAAAAGAGATGATTCGAAAGAGAAAGAGCGTCCGCTCGTTCGACGGCAAGCCGCTGCGCGCGGAGGACCGCGCCGCGCTCGAGGCGTTTGTGCAGGCGCAGACCAATCCCTTCGCCGTGCCGGAGAATGTGCACTATATCATCTCCTACGAGAAAACAAAATGACGGACACGAGATTTTCTTCCGCCATCCATATGCTGATCCTGATCGCCGGGGCGGAGACGCCCATGACCTCGGAGCAGATCGCCCGCAGCGTCGGCACGAACGCAAGCCATATCCGCAGACTCGCGGGGCTGCTCAAGGCGCAGGGCGTCATCGAGAGCAGACGGGGCGTCGGCGGCTTTCGGCTGCTGGTGCCGCCGGAGAAGCTGAATCTGCTTCGGGTCTACCGGGCGATCGCGGAGACGGAGCGGGTGCATGTCTTTGACCTGCACCAGAACCCCAGCGACCGCTGCATCGTCGGGCGGCACATCCAGCCGGTGCTGACGGACGTCTTTCGGGAGATTGAGCAGCAGACGGAGCGGGAGCTGCAGCGCCTGACGCTGGCAGACTGCATGCAGAAAATGCGAACGGAAATGGAGGGAGCGTCATGAACCATCAGCAGATTGAAGCGCGCTGCGCGGAACTGTTCTCGGAGGTTCCCGGCAACATTCTGCGCCCCACGGACAAGATCAGGCAAAAGTACGTCGGCACCGCCATGTTCGACGCCCCGATCATCGGCTTCGGCTCGGCGGCAGATCCGCTGTTCGAGCAGTATAAGGACTCCGCCGTCATCGGCCCGTGGCATATGAGCCCGGACGAATGGCTCCCCGGGGCGAAGAGCATCGTGTCGCTCTTTTTCCCCATGAGCGAGGCGGTGCTCGAGAGCAACCGTGCGCAGAAGAAAAACGCCTCGAAGCTCTGGGTCTATGCCCGCTTTGAGGGGCAGGATTTCATCAACGCCTACTCCAAGGCACTCTGCGACTGGTTCCGCGCGCAGGGCTTCGACGCCTGCGCCCCGGCGATCGATCCGCGCTTTCAGCGCGTTACCGCCGGTAAGGGCATCGAGGGCTATCCGGAGATGACCGCCAAGACCTTCGGCAGCCGCTGGTCGGAGCGCCACGCGGCGTATGTCTGCGGGCTCGGCACCTTCGCGCTCTCCAAGGGCATGATCACCGAGCGCGGCATCGCCGGCCGCTTTGCGAGCGTCATCGTCACCGCCCCCCTCGAGGCGGATGAGAGACCTTATACCGGCATTTATGATTACTGCATCCGCTGCGGCGCGTGCGTCGCGCGCTGCCCGGTGCACGCCATCAGTCTGGAAAAGGGGAAGAGCCATATCAAATGCGGCCTCTACCAGAAGGTGCAGGGCGTCGTGCACCACCCGCGCTACGGCTGCGGCCTCTGCCAGACCAAGGTACCCTGCGAGCACCAAATCCCGCGGATGCGGAAGAAATGAATTTGCATCGCTCTTCAGATCGAAAAGACACCGGCGGGGAGTCGCTCCCCACCGGTGTCTTATGCTTGCATTGGGTTATAATGTGCCGACTCTGGAGGTGCGGCTGATCGGGTTCTCTCTCATGTGCGCGATGCTCCAGTCCAGCTTTTCCAGCATCCGCTGCTTTTTGCTGCGCAGAACGCCGTCGAGCTTCACGGAGTCCAGCGGGTGCAGCGCCCAGAAGTAGCAGTCCGGCAGGTCGAGACACGAGAGCAGCTCGCGCTCCTCGGCCAGGTTCTCCTTCTCGCTCGCCGGGAGAAACGCGCCGGTTTTGATCTCCTCATCCAGTTTTGTCCCCACAAAGGCGGACATGGTGTTAATGAGAATGCTGCGCGGTTTCATCTCATTTTCCAGCGCAGCTGTTGTGGGTGCAGCCCTCCGTCACGGGGATCAGAAAGGTGTTCGCCTCCGTGGGCGGCCGGTAGACCGTTCCGTTGTAGTTCATTCGCCGCTCCTTTCTCAGAATGCGCGGGTGACCTGCTCGCGGTAGCGGCGGAGCGTCTTCTCGTCATGGCGCTCCATAAACTGCCTGATATAAGAGAGCAGCTCCTCCTTCTGCGCCGGGATGCGGCACCGGACGTGGAACAGGTTGGAGGCGTGCTCGTTCATGAAGATCGTGTCGGGCGTGAGACAGCGCACGAGCTCATAGATCTCCTCCAGCTTTTCCGTCTCGGTGGATTCCTCGTAGAGCCCCTTTTCCACCGCGCGATAGAGCGGCGTCCCCGGCACGACGGTCAGCATGGAGGCGTTCACCATCGTGGGGTGCAGCCCGTCGTAGAGCGCGGCGGTCTTCTGCGCGTTTTCGAGGCCGTAGCCGTGCCCGCCGGCGCCGTTTAAGAAATTCACGATGTAGGGAAGCCCGGCGGCGTCGAGCTTCTCGAGCACCTCGCGCGCCTGCGCTGCCGTGTAGCCCTTGTGGATGCGCTTTAAGACCGCGTCGTCGCCGGACTCCACGCCGATGTACGGGTTTGCGTAGCCCACCGCCGCCATATTTCGGAGCTGCTCTTCCGTCTTGTCATAGAAATTGTCGATGCGCGCGTACCCGCCGATGGTCTCCACGGAGGGGACGTATTTTCGCAGCAGCTCCGCCGTTTTCATCAGCACGTCGTAGTCCGCCGCAAAGCTGTCCGCGCCCTGCAGGAAGATCCGCTTCGGCGCGCCGAAGACGCGGGGCATTTCTTTGATGTCCGCCTCGATCTCCTCGATGGGGGATTTGCGAAACGGCGGCTCCTTGAAATAGGTGCAGAAGAGGCACGAGTTGTGCGAGCAGCCCTGCGTCGTCTGCAGATACCCGTCTGCCGTCTCATACGGCGGGCGGTTGATTCCGCTCGAAAAATGCATGGAGTCCCTCCTCACAGCGTCCGCTTGCTGCGGCGGATTGCGGCCATGCGGTCGAGATCGCCGTGCTGAATCTCATGCTCCAGCGCCGCGACGATCTGCGCCTTTCGCTGCAGGAAGTGCGGCCCGCTCAGATTCCGCCCGGAGACGGTGTGGTGCGTGATGAAGGAGCAGTCGCAGGTGAGGTTTTCCGCGAACAGCTTCAGCTCCTCCAGCATCTCCTTCTCGGAGAGCGGGTCAAATTCCCCGCGCTCCGCCTCGTCCTTCAGGGGCGTCCCGGGAAAGAGCGTGAGCCCGCCGGTGCCGACGAGCATCGGCTTGCACTGGCTGAAGATCTCCGCCGAGTGGATCGCGTGCTCTTTGCTGTGGGAGCGGCCGGCGACGCCGTTTAAGAACGTCATCCAGTAATCAACGCCGGCTTCCTCCAGCTTATGGCACTGCTCGAGAACATCCTCCGCGTGGTAGCCCTTGTGGATGCGGTCGAGTGTCCAGTCGTCGCCGCTCTCCACGCCGAGGGAGATTTCCCGCATGCCGAGTTCTTTCAGCGCCTTGAGCTCCTCCACGGTCTTGTTGCGCAGATCGGTGACGCGGCCGGCGAGATAGATATACTCCATCTTCGGCAGATAGCGGCGGATCATCTCGAAGACCGCAGCGAGCTTCTCGTAGGTCAGCACGAGGGGATTTGCGCTCAGCAGCTGGATCGTCCGCGCGTTCGGGTCAATGGCGGCAATCTCCCGGAGATCTTCTTCGATCCACTCCATCGGGGACATGCGGAAGGGGACTTCCTTGTACATGGTGCAGAACTTGCACCCGTTGTGCGTGCAGCCCTGCGTGATCTCCAGGAGCGGCCACGTCGGCCAGTAGGGGTTGCGGTAAACGGTTCCGGTAAAATGCATGGTGCCGCCTCCTCAAAGCTCCGTCACGAAGGACTCGATCGGGTTGCGCTTAAAGTGCCAGCCGTTCGGCTTCGCGCGGTCGTTCGGATAGCCCATGGCGAACATCATCACCGGGATGATGTGCTCCGGCAGACCGAACGTGTCCACGACCGCCTTGGAGTCAAACCCGCGCAGCCACACGTTGTGCACGCCCAGCTCCTCGGCGGCGTACATCATCGTCGTCGCCGCGATGGTGGCGTCCTGCTCGCCGGAGTTGTAGTTCCGATAGCAGCGGTCGTTGGGGTTTTGCCAGGCGGCGCGCGCGTCGTAGCAGACGAGCAGCATCATGGGCGCGTTGTAGTGAAACGGTGTCACGGTCTTCGCCTTCGCGAGTGCTTCCTTCGAGCGGATCACATAGAAGCGCTGCGGCTGATAGTTGCAGGCGGTGGGCACGATGCGCCCCGCCTCGAGAATCTGATCGAGTTTCTCCTGCTCCACCGGACGGGGATCGAAAAAGCGCTCAGAGTAGCGGTTCTTTGCCAGTTCCATGAATGTCATAGGGATCATCCTTTCCTTTTGTTTCTTGAAACCATTGTGTCACGACAACTTGACATTGTAAACTTATGAAAGTATAATTTCATAAGAAAGTCTAATAAAGTGGTGATTCTATATGGACAGAACCAAGCAATGGATCGCGGAGAACATGAAAAAACTCATGGCGGCAAAGCCCATCGAGAAGATCCGCGTGACGGAGCTGTGCAGACTTGCTGACATCACACCCCCGACGTTTTATTATCACTTCCGGGATAAATACGACCTTGTGGCGTGGATCTTCTACTGCGACGCCTTCGAGACCGACGTGCTCGATCTCAAGCAGGCCGCCGCCGGGCTGCGGAAGATGAAGCAGGAATACTTATTTTATAAACGCGCGTATGAGGACAGCTCTCAGAACGCCCTCTGGAGCTATATGCTCGAATATTTCACCGACCGCCACATCGCCCTCGCCAAGGACCGCCTCGGCACGGACGTGCTCGACGAGCAGCTGCGCTTCAGCATCCGGCACTACTGCTGCGGCTCCGTCGGCATGACGCGCGAGTGGCTCCTGCACGACAACATCACCCCCGCAGAGAAGTCGGTGGAGATGATGTTCGCATCCATGCCGGAGAACATGCGGCAGATCTTTTTTGCCGAATCATAACGAAACAGAATCATGGTTACACAGATCGCCCGACGTCACAGACCGACGCCGGGCGATCCGTTATTTTACATATATTCTCGGACAATATGTCGTTTAAACATGGGCTTATTCTACAAAACGTTGCCTGTCGTTACGAAAGAACCGGCCTGTGCTGACAAAACCGGTTGTTTGTAAATACAGAACATAAATAGCCTAAATTGTCGATTATCTTTTTCTCCTGTATCATGAAGTCAGAAAGTTAACAATCCGGTCGGGAGAACAAAACCGGGTTGTTGCATCGGAAAAATCACGACTATGAAAAAGGAGAGATCATGATGAACCAGTATCCGACCACCTTTACCCCTCTGAAGATCGGCAGCGTCACGATTAAGAACCGCCTCGTGCAGGGCCCCGTCTCTGTCCCGACGGTCGACCTCACCGACAACCTCACGCCGGACGGCGCCGCGTTCCTCGTCGAGCGCGCCAAGGGCGGCTTCGGTCTCGTCATCCAGACGGCATGCTGGGCGGACATGGAGGTGGAGGGCCTCGGCCCCGGCTTCATGATGACCCCGCTGAGAAATCCTGCCGTGTTCATGAGCCGCTGCGGCGTGCTCACCGAGAAGATCCACAGCTACGGCGCCAAGATCTTCTGCCAGGTCACGATGGGCATGGGCCGCAACGTGCCCGGCCTGAAGGCCGCGTCCCGCGTGCCGGACTTCTTCATGCCCGACCAGATGCATGAGGTGCTGACCGTGGAAGAAATCCAGAAGAAGATCCAGTACATGGCGCAGACCGCCGCGATGCTCAAGAACGCCGGCTATGACGGCGTCGAGGTCCACGCGATGCACTGGGGCTACCTCATCGACCAGTTCGCCATGGCGCTCACCAACCAGCGCGACGACCAGTACGGCGACAGCCTCGAGAACCGCGTCCGCGTCTGCAAGGAAATCGTGGAGGCGATCAAGGCCGCCTGCGGTCAGGACTTCCCCGTGACCATGAAGATGGGCCTCGAGAGCTTCATTAAGGGCTTCAATCAGCCCACGCTGGACGGCGAGGACGAGGCCGGCCGCACGCTGGAAGAGTCCATCGAGATCGCAAAGCTCCTCGAGAGCTATGGCTACGACGCCCTGCACGTCAACGCCGGTATCTACGACTCCTTCTGGAAGGCGCTGCCCACGAGCTATGAGCCCAAGGGCAAGATCATGGAGCTCGCGAAGGAGCTCAAAAAGCACGTCTCCATCCCCGTCATCGTCTGCGGCCGCATGAACGACCCCGAGCTGATTGAGTCCGTCCTCGCCGACGGCCAGGTCGACGGCGTGGTTATGTCCCGCGGCGGCATCGCGGACGCCGATTTCCCGCACAAGATGGAGGCCGGCAGAATCGACGAGATCCGTCCCTGCCTCGCCTGCTCCGTGGGCTGCAACGGCCGCGCCATGATCACCGGCAAGCCCGCCTGCTGCGCGGTGAATCCGGTTGCCGGCCGCGAGGAAACCTACGCGCTCACCCCCGCCGTGAAGAAAAAGAAAGTCGTCGTGGTCGGCGGCGGCGCCGCCGGCATGGAGGCCGCCCGCGTTGCCAAGCTCAGAGGCCATGACGTGGAGATCTACGAGAAGTCCGACGTGCTCGGCGGCCACCTGGTCCACACCGGCCAGCACGACTTCAAGAAGGAAGTCGCGGCGCTGAACAAGTGGTATCAGAAGCAGCTCGAGCTGCTGGGCGTGCCGGTGCACATGAACACCGCCGTGGACGCGGAGCTTCTCAAGTCCGTCAAACCCGACGCCGTCATCCTCGCCGTTGGTTCCTACGCCATCATGCCCAAGTGGCTCGAGGGCGTGGATCACGAAAAGTCCGTCTCCTGCATCGATGCGCTCATGGGCGCCAAGCCCATCGGCCAGAACGTCGTCATCGTCGGCGGCGGCATGACCGGCTGCGAGCTCGGCTATGACCTCGCCCGCGAGGGCAAGAAGGTGCAGATCGTCGAGATGGCGCCCGACATCCTCATGGCCGGACCTCCGATGCCGATGGCCAACGGCATGCACCTGCGCATGCTGCTCGACGCCACGGGCGTGGAGCTCCTCACCAGCACGAAGATCGCCGCCATCAACGATGAGGGCGCCGTGGTCGAGACCGCGGACGGCGAGAAGAAGACCCTCCCCGCCGACACCGTCATCCTCGCGATGGGTCTCCGTCCGGTCAGCAGCCTTGCCGCCGACCTGCGCGGCGAGGGCATGGAGATCTTCGAGATCGGCGACGGCCGCCAGGTCGTGAACATCATGAACGCCGTCTGGGACGGCTACGAGGTCGCGAAGAACCTTTAATGTAAACGCAATCAAAGGGGCTGCTTCGAGCAGCCCCTCACGGAAAAACGAAAGGGGTGAGCGTCCGTGACGGATTTCTGGACACGGCAGCACGCGAAAAACTGCGCCTGCGGTGCCTGCAATCTTCCGAACCTGCTCGAGCTGCTGGGCGAGGGCAAGAAACGGGTCAATCTGATCGGCGGCTTTCTCGGCTCCGGCAAGACGACCATGGTCAACAGCATCCTCTCTCAGCCTCTGAATCAGCGGATCGATGTGATCGTGAAGGAGTTCGGCTCCATCTCGGTGGACGACAAGCTCATGAGCATCTCCAAGGATCGGATCCATCCCTTCACCGGCGCTGCCATGCACACCGATCAGCAGACCATGCTCATCAACTTCCTCGACGCCCTCTACGGCAAGAGCGAGCAGCATCCCTTCGACCATCTGCTCATCGAGGCGAGCGGCGCGGAGAGCGCAGAGCAGCTCCTGCAGATCTTTTACCTGCCCCGCACCCGCGACTGCTATGAGCTCGGCAGCTACATCTGCGTCGTGGACGGCGAGTTCGGCAGCCTGAATCTGCATGAATTTCGCATCGCCCGGGAGCAGACGGCCTTCGCGGACTTCCTGATCGTGAACAAATGCGATCGGGTGGGGGAGGAAGAGCTCGCCGCTCTCGAGCGGGAGCTTCGGATCATCAACCCCTTCGCGGAGATCATCGAGACCAGCTTCGGCGCGGTCGACGCCTCCGCCATCATCGTGCCGGACAGCGTCGCACAGCTTCGCAGCATCGACTTTGACAGACAGGAGGAGGACACCGTGGAAGGCTTTGGGTCCATCGCCATCCGCATTTCCGAGCCGCTGGACATGGAAAAGGTCAACGCCTGGATTCGCGAGACCTACGAGCAGTACGGCAAGAAGCTGCTGCGCGGCAAGGGCTATTTCAACATCGCCGGCAGCGACTATCGGTTCGACTTCCAGTCCGTCCGCACGAATTTCCATGCGAAGACCGAGGAAGAATGGAACCCGGACGAAGAGAGAGAATCCGTCGTCGTCTTCATCGGCGCGGAGCTTCCGGACAAGGAACAGCTTGAGGCAGGGCTTCTGGCCTGCGCCGCGAGCGAGACAGAAAGGAAAACGGCATGAAATATAAAATTCTCGGCCAAAGCGGCCTGAAGGTTTCGCAGATGTGCCTCGGCGCGATGAACTGGGGCAGCGTCACCGTCGGCGGCTCCACCGATGAGGAGGCCAAAAGCTGCTTCGACGCCTTTGTAGAGCAGGGCGGCAACTTCTTCGACACCGCCAACATGTATCACTACGGCCACTCCTCCGAGCTCCTCGGCGACTTTATCCATTCCGAGCGCGACCGCTTCGTCATCGCCACGAAGTGCACCTTCCGCCCGCACCCGCTGGAGATTAAATATCCCAACGATCCCAACGGCGCCGGCCACAACCGCAAGTACCTCGTACGCGAGGTGGAGCGCGAGCTGAAACGCCTCAAGACCGACTACATCGACGTCCTCTACCTCCACTCCTGGGACTTCTCCGTGCCGGTCAAGACCCTGATGCAGACGCTCAACGACCTCGTCCGCTCCGGCAAGGTGCTCCACCTCGGCGCGACGAACGTCCCGGCTTATCTCGTCATGGAGGCGAACATGATCGCCCGCCAGTACGGCTGGGCGGAGTTCGACGCCTGCGAGTGCCAGTACAGCCTGCTCAGCCGCAGCATCGAGCGCGAGATCATCCCCATGTGCGACCACCTCGGCCTGTCCGTCACGGTCTATGAGGGTCTCGCGGGCGGCCTGCTCTGCGGCGATGAGGAGGAGATCAAGCAGCGCTTCAACGGCACGGCCTATCCGCTGCCCACCAAGCGCGAGCTCGCCCTCATGCACGAGGCGAGCGTCGCGGCGAAGGCCGTCGGCTGCTCGGTGCCGCAGGTGGCGCTGGCCTGGCTGCTCAGTAAGGGCGATAACATCATCCCCATCATCGGCGGGCGCATCGGCGCGCACGTCACGGATAACCTCGGTGCACTGAACGTCGAGCTTCCGCAGGAGACGCTCGACCGCCTGGACGAGGTCTCGGGCTATGAGATCGGCTTCCCGCAGGAGATGATCCGCGTCTGCGACGTCTGGGTCTACAACGGCCAGTTCAATAACATCGAGATGGAAGTGCCCAAGTGGTACGGCATGAAGCGCACCAGAACCTCCATCGGAGATTTCGTGGATTAAAAGAAAACAACCAACCGACATACATTCTGATTTTTGAAAAGGAGAGACTACTATGGCATCCAAGGTTTATTACATGAATGACCGCGCCACCCACGGCGGCGAAAGCGTTCCCTTCAAGGCTGTCAAGCTCCTGCGCGACGCAGGTCTGAGAGACATGGTCAAGCCCAACGCGACCGTCGGCATCAAGATCCACACCGGCAACTACGGCAACAGCGCCAACCTGCGTCCCCAGTGGGTGCGCGCCATCGTGGAGGAAGTCCAGCGCATGGGCGCCAACCCCGTCATCATCGAGACCAACCTGAACATCAACGCCATGGGCGGCGATCGTCAGGACACCAAGCAGCACCGCAAGATCATCAACCGCCACGGCTTCAACGAGCAGACCATGGGCTGCCCCATCTGGCTGTGCGAAGGCCCCTTTGAGTTCGATGACGTCAAGTGCGAGGTTCCCCACGGCGTCTATCTGAACCACACCTTCACGCCCCGCCGCATGACGAAGCTCGATACGATCATCGTCGTCAGCCACTTCAAGGGCCACCTGCAGGGCACCTACGGCGGCGCCATCAAGAACATCGGCATCGGCATGGCCTCCAACCGCGGCAAGAGCGCCACGCACTTCCTGAACCACCCCGAGTTCGGTCTGCACTCCGGCGTTGTGAACCAGGAGGTCGCCCAGCAGATGATGCAGGCGCCCCACCCGAACTTCATCGACGGCATCATCAACAACTGCGCCTTCGACTGCTTTGAGGTCGTGGACGGCGAGTTCGTCTTCCACCGCGAAAAGTGCCGCGACTGCTCCGCCTGCTACTATCCCACCCTGTTCTCCGGCCTGATGCAGTTCAGCAACACCCTCATGACCACCACGCCCACCTGCATTGCCGACTCCTGTGCCGGCATCATGAACAAGCTGGGCAAGGAGAAGTTCATCTTCGTCAACTACGCCTACGACATCACCCCCAGCTGCGACTGCGACAACAAGCATGACGCCGCCGTCATCCCGAACATCGGCACCTTCGTCTCCAGAGATCCCGTCGCCGTCGATATGGCCTGCCTCGAGGCATGCGAGGCCGCTTCCGTCAACCCCGGCTCCGCCTTCGACGTGCCCGGTCTCGCCGAGCCCAACAGCGACCGCTTCACCCACGGCTCCAGCATGGCGCAGGTCAGCCAGTGGGCGCAGATCAACTCCGGCGTGTTCAACGGCATCGGCACGAGCGAATATGAGCTCGTCGAGTCCGAGCCGCTGAGCGAGGCCGAGGTCAGCAGCTGGATTCAGGACTATGACTTCTCGAACCCCATCGGCAAGCGCTACCGCGATCAGATCCGCGCCTTCCACTTCGACACCGAAGGCCCCACCGCCGTCTCCGAGCCGAGACTCTCGATGGAGGAGCAGTACAAGCGCCCCGCCGGCCTCGTGAAGACCAGCAAGATCTCCGACGAACAGTAACATCACATTCCGTCTTCCAATACGATCCCCTTTTTCCCATTCTCCCAGCGTGCGGCGGCTGCGTCCGCCGCATGTGGGGGAGGGAGCCGAATCTAAACAGGAGGTTCTATCATGGAACAGACCAAAAAAGCCGGAAGCTACGGCTATGTCATCGTCGCGTCCCTGTTCATTCAAATGTTCCGCGCCGGTGCGATCCTCACCACCGCCGGCATGTTCATCGTCCCCGTCACCACCGCGCTGAATCTCACGCAGGGCGTTTATATGCTCTATATGACCATCCAGTACGGCACCATGGCCGTCATGGGCATCTTCATGCCGAAGCTGCTGGGCAAGTTCAAGTTCGTCACGCTCAACCGCTGCGCCATCGTCATCATGGCCCTCGGCGCGTTCTGCATGGCGATGGCGAAGAACATCGCCCTGATCTATCTCGGCGGCGTGTTCCTCGGCGCGAGCATGGTCATCGTCACCTATCAGTCTGCCGGCATTCTGATCCCGCGCTTTTTCAAGGCGCGCGTCGGCGTCATGCTGGCGACCGCCACCATGGGCATGACGATCGCGGGCGCGATCATGAGCCCCGTGATCTCCAAGCTCCTCACGCATGAGACGGTGCTCGGCATGGAAGCCTGGCGCGGCATCTATGTGCTGCTGGGCGCGGCGCTGCTCATCCTCGGCCTCATCAACGCCATCGCGCTGCTGCGTGAAAACCCGAAGGACGGTCTGCGCATCGGCGAGGATGCGCTCGACGCCGCCGAAGGTCAGAGCGCGCAGGAGAGCCGCGGCATCATGAAGGAAAAGGCGATCAAGAGCGTCTCCTTCGTGTTCTTCATCCTCATGGTCATCACGTTCAACTTCGCAGCCCCCGTGCAGAGCTATCTGCCGGCCTACGCCGGACTCTCCGAGGCGGCGCAGACCGCGTCGTTCGACGTCGTCGGCATTCTCGCCTCCGTCGTGCTCATCGCCTCCGTCATCGGCAACTATGCCATCGGCTTTGCCATCGACAAGGCCGGCGCCCGCGGCGGCGCGGTGCTCGCAGGCGTCTGCGGCGTGCTGGGCTTTCTCATCCTGCTGCTGGCGAAGAACAGCGCGGGCATGATGCTCGCGGGCGGCGCCCTCTTCGGTCTGTATTACCCGATCAGCGGTCTCATCATGCCGGCAATGCTCCTGAACATGTACGGCGATAAGGACTATAACCGCATCTTCCCCACGGCGGCGGCCTGGGGTCCCTGGTTCGGCGCGGTCGCCGCGTCCCTCTGGGGCTTCATCTACGACGCCACCGGCAGCTATGACACCGTGTTCGTCATCGCGCTCATCCTCTGCGCAGGCACGGCGATCTTCACGATCCTCGGCGTCAAGAGCAGCAAGAAACTCTGGAACGAATAAACGTGATCCTCCGGGCAGGCAGGGGTCTGCAAAAGCATTCCTCTGCTTGCCCTTTTTGCAAATGCGTGTTAAGATTGTAACACATGGGAGGTGGGAAACTTGACAGCATTTGACAGCAAAAGCAAGTTCGCCGAAGCATTGAAGACCTTGGCATCCAAAAAGACCATGGAGCGCATCACCACGGAAGAAATCGTCAAGACCGCGGGATTGTCCCGCCAGACGTTTTATAAGTTTTTCACGGATAAATACGACCTCGCGTTCTGGTGCTACCAGCGCGATATCGAGCCCTTCTATCAGCAGTATCAGGACGGGAAGATCTCCTTCCGGGATATGAACCGCGCCATGCTGCAGATGATGGTGGAGGAGAAGAGCTTCTACCGCAACGTCATGGACCGCTATGAGGTGCAGAACTCCTTCTTCCAGCAGTACCACAAATACAGCTACGAGACCACGCTCAGCTATTTCGGCCGCACCAGCACGAAGATGAAGGCGATCATCGATCTTTATAATTACGGCTGCAACCTCATGCTCATGAACTGGGTCACCGGCGGCATGAAGGAGGACGTCGATTTCATGCTCGACCTCTTCGACGAGGCCATGCCGGAGTGCATGAAGCACATTCAGGAATAACGGAAAAGAGAGGGAACCGCGATGAGTCAGAAAAGCATCATTGAGATATTGGAATCCGTCAGCCGCGGCGAGCTCACGCCGCAGGACGCCGTCACGAAGCTGAAGCTCGAGCCGTTTCAGGATCTGGGCTTTGCCAAGATCGACCACCACCGCGAGCTGCGCCAGGGCGTGGCAGAGGTAATTTACGGCGCGGGGAAGACCGACGAGCACATCATCCGCATCATGTCCGCCATGCGCGAGCGCGGGCAGGAGACCATCATGGTCACGCGCATTTCGCCCGAGACGGCGGACGAGATCTCCAGGGTGCACCCGCTGAAGTACAACGCCCTCGCGAAGATCGGCCTGCTCGGTGAGCTGCCCGAGCCGGACGGGGACGGCACCATTGTCGTTGCCACCGGCGGCACCAGCGACATGCCCATCGCGGAGGAAGCCGCTTTGACTGCGGAAGCCCTCGGCAATAAGGTCACGAGGCTCTATGACGTCGGCGTCTCCGGCGTCCACCGCCTGCTGCACAACATGGAGCCCATCATGACGGCGCGCGTCATCGTCGCCGTCGCGGGCATGGAGGGCGCGCTGCCCTCCGTCATCGGCGGCCTCGCCGACTGCCCCGTGATCGCCGTGCCCACCAGCGTGGGCTATGGCGCCTCCCTCGGCGGCATTGCGGCGCTTTTGTCGATGCTCAACTCCTGCGCCAGCGGTGTCAGCGTTGTGAATATCGACAACGGCTTCGGCGGCGGGTATCTCGCCCACATGATCAACCACCTGAGCAACAAGGATAAGTGATTGAAATGAAAACTCTGTTTCTGGACGTGTCCACCGGCGTCGCGGGCGATATGCTCTCGGCGGCGCTGCTGGAGCTGTTTGACAATCGCGAGGAGATCGTCGCGTGCCTGAACGATATCGGCATTCCCGGCGTCGTCTTCCGCGCCGACAAGGTCAAGTCCTATGACATCGTCGGCACGCACATGACCGTCACTTGGCAGGGCGTCGAGGAAGCGCCCGGCTGCCAGCATCTGCACGATGCGCACGAGCACCACCACGACCACCGCCACCTGTTCGACATTCAGCAGATCGTGGAAAAGCTCAATCTGCCGTATCGCGTGAAAACGCACGTGCGCGAGGTGTATTACCTCATCGCCGAGGCGGAGGCGAAGGTGCACGGCGAGCCGATGGAGCACATCCACTTCCACGAGCTCGGCACGATGGACGCGGTCGCGGACATTTCCGCCGCCTGCCTGATGATCGACCTGCTGCAGCCGGATAAAATCGTCGCGACGCCCATCTGCACGGGCTTCGGCTCCATTCAGTGCGCCCACGGCATTCTGCCCGTCCCCGCGCCCGCCACGGCGGTCATCCTCGAGGGCGTCCCCAGCTTCGCGGGGGAGATCGAGGGCGAGCTCAGTACGCCCACCGGCACCGCACTCATCCGTCACTTCGCGCAGGACTATGCCCAGCAGCCGCCCATGGTCGTGGAACGCCGCGGCTGCGGCGTCGGCAAAAAGGACTTCGGCCGCCTCAGCGCCGTCCGCGCCAGCATCGGCGAGGCCGTTTGAATGGAATACAAGCAGAAAGCGGCATCGGAGCGTTTCCTCACGCTCCGATGCCGCTTTTTATCTATGGTGCTCTTTTCGATATTGTCCGGGCGTGATGCCCGTCTGCTTCCGGAAGATGCATGTGAAGTAGCTCTGATGGCAGAAGCGGAGCAGGGAGGCAATCTGCGGGAGACTGCGGTCGCTCGCGGCGAGCAGCTGCTTTGCCGCCTCGATGCGCGCATTGGTGAGGTATTCGCGCATCGTCTGCCCGGTCAGGGCTTTGAACAGACGGCTCAAGTGATACGGGCTCACGCCCACCGCTTCGGCAACGTCCTCTGTTCGGATCTCCTGCGTCAGATGTGTGGAGAGATACTGCTTTGCCTGCTCCACATGCACGTTCCCGGTGTCCTGCCGTTTGGTTTCGCGCACCATTTCGCAAAGGTTCATGGCGGCGTCATGGACAATCGGCGGGAGCTCTGCACGGATATCCTGAGAGGGGAGTGGGGCTTCGACGGCGTCGTCATGACCGACTGGCTCTCCACCGGCGAGGATCGCGCGGACGAGGCGGGCTGTCTCGCCGCGGGCGTCGATCTCATCATGCCCGGCGGAAAGAAGGTCGTGAAAGCGCTGCTGCAGGCATACAAAGCCGGCCGCCTCTCCGGCGAAACCCTTCGCCAAAGCTGCGGCCGTGTGCTCGATCAGATTGTATAACAAAGTATGCACCTCTGCATTGCGGAGGTGCATACTGCTTTATGTGCTCTGCGGCAGCGTTGCCACCTGCAGGATCATGTCCGTCAATTCCTCGACCGACTCCCTGCAGCCGCTTACGAGCCATGCGTAATAAATGCTGCAGATCCCGCCTCCCAGGAAATGATAGCGGTACAGATCCTTATGATCGTGCGCGCGGTAGGAGAGAATGCGCGCAAACTCGCCGCGTACCAAATCAAACTTCCCTGCGCCGATCAGCAGCAAACTCAGCTTTCTCTGACTCGTCAGATGCCGGAAGATCGCAATGAAATAGTCCAGAACCTCAGCATTGTCGTACTTTTCTTTCATGTGCGCTTCCCGCACAAATTCATCTGTGATGCGATCCACGTGATATTGCAGAATCTGATCCTTTGTCTCAAAATTCCGGTAAAACGCCATGCGTGAAACGCCCGCCTCGTCCACGATCTGCTGGATCGTAATGCGGTCATAGTCCTCCGTCTCCATCAGACGCAGGAGCGCCTCTGCCATTTTGCGTTTGGAATACTCCGCCTTGTTCATGTTACATTTTTCTCCAATTTATAACGATTGCGCCGAATCCGTTGATTCGCAATGATTTTTCCGATATTATAAACCCAAACGTTATAAATGTCACGTTTCTATTTCAGGAGGAAGAAAAATGAAGACAATGCGCAAAACAATCGCAGTGCTGCTGACGATCGCTATGGCGTTCAGTCTGTGCAGCGTGGTCTCGTTTGCCGCGACCGCCGAGGACGTCTGGCAGTACGGGACCTACACCTCGCTCGGCGACAGTGCCGTCGCCGGCTACGGTCT
>CAMJHX010000007.1 GCA_946405655.1 uncultured Clostridia bacterium | reverse complement strand
ACACCATATCCGGCTTGATCTCGCAGAACTGCTGCAGGACGCGGGCGATCTGGGCGCGGGTGGTGTAGCCCTGCGGGTTGAGCTGGCCTTCCATGCCATTGATGACGCCGACGCCGACTGCCCACTGCATCGGGGCGACCGCATAGTCGGAGACAGCCCAGGCATCGCCGAAGCCGTTCAGCGGCGCGCTGGTCTTGGTCTTCACGACGCGGTTGGCATAACGATAGAGCATGGTGACCATCTGCTCGCGGGTGATGTTGCCGTCGGGCTCGAAGGTGGTCTCGGTCACGCCCTTGACGACGCCGCTGCGGTAAGCCCAGGCGACAGCCTTCTGGTACCAGCCGCCCTTGATGACGTCAGTGAAGGGATCATACATGTTGCCCTCGGGGCAGCCCTCGAGACGATAGAGCACCATCGCAAACTCGGCACGGGTCGTGTTGCGGTCGGGGGCGAAGATGCCGGTGTCCATGCCGTTCATCAGGCCGCCGCGCGTGCAGTACTCGACCTCGTCGGAGTACCAGTCGTCGGCGTAGACGTCGCCGTAGCCGCCGGTGTAGGCGATCTGGCGGGCCTGGCTCGCGAAGTACTCAGCGGGCATGCTGCGCAGCCACGCGTTGGTGACCTCGGAGAAGTGCGCGTTGACGATCGGGACGAGGTTCTGAACGAGGTTGAAGGCCAGCGTGGGATTCTTGGCGATGAACTTGAGGAGTCTCGGAGCGAGGTTGCGCAGCATGGCGCGGACCTGATCGCCGTTGTAGTTGGCGCAGCCGGCCTCGACCATGGCCTCCATGAAGAGATCCACAAACTGATCCACGACGGTGCCGTTGACGATGGCGCCGGTGATCGTGATGGAGTTGACGAAGCGGATGAAGGTCATCGGATCGGCAAACTTGCCGGCGAAGAGCACGAGCGCATTCATGAGGCGGCCGGTGTCAACGCCGAGCAGCGTGGCGCTGAGCTCCTGAATGTCCGCCTGGACATTGTCCACCATGTCCTGACGGGAGGACATCATGTCGGTGAGCAGGGCGTCGATAACCATGTTGTAATACTCGGTCTGGGTGACGGCCTTGCTGCTGACAACGCCGTTGAGGGGGTTGAGGTCGTAATACTGGAAATTGTCGATGAGGTCAATGTCGTAACCGAGGAGGCTCATCCAGCCCATCTTGCGCAGCTCTGCGGTCATGCCGGGCTTATAGGAGGCATAATCCTCGTCGATCTGGTAAGCGGGGGTGTAGAGATCCTGGCCGTAACGGGTCTGATCCCACGCGTCGAAGGACACCTTCGGCACGAAGTCGTTGGGGTTCATGATGTTGAAGATGTTGTCGTAGAGCGGAGCCTTGGAATTGGAATCCTGCGCGCCCTGCGGGGTCTCAAAGGTGTAGCAATAGAGATCGTGCGGGGTGATGGTGACGTTCGCGCCGAGGCTCTCGCCCTGGTCGATGCGCGCGCCGACCAGATTCGCCGTGGCAGCAGCGCGGCTGAAGCCGGTCGTCCACAGCTTCACACGGCCGGTGATGTGGTTATCGGCGATATACTGCTTGAGGAAGGTCATGGCCTTGTCCGCAGCCTTGATGAAGCCGGCATGACCGCCGGTCTTGCCCACGTCGAAGTTGCCGTACCACTCGCCGCCGTAGTTATGGCCGCGCAGACCGAGGGCGATGAGGGTGTAGCTGCCGCCGTTGTCCACGAGGGTCTTGCTCGCGGCGCAGGCGCCGAGGGTCTCGAGACCGGGATGGGAGACGGCGTCCTCATTGGCGGCGAACTTGGTGAAGCCGCACTGCTTCATGAGGGCGTTGAAGTTGGAGTTGGCAGTCTGCCAGCCCTCAACGGAGCTGGAGGCGCTGGCAAAGGACGCCTGCGTCAGTGCCATGGACACCTTTGCCAGATCATGGTCATACTGGTATCCGGTGTGGGTGAAATACGCATCGCTGTACACGAAGTCCAGAGACACGTTTCCGACGAAGTCCAGGAAGCCGAGGGACGGGCAGTGGGTATAATCGCCCTTGATCACGGGATACTGGACGTCCGCAGCGAACGCGGTGGCGCCGAGGCTGAAGACCAGGACGGCCGCGAGGAGCAGACTCAGGATTTTTTTGCTCATTGGGAATCCTCCTCTTTTTACGATTTTCCGGGTTTGTTGATCGACTATTTTATTATAATAAATCTGTCTATCAATTACAAGTATTGTTTCTTTTTTTACTATGAAAAAATTTCCTCTTCCGAGATCGGAAGAGGAACATTCTGAAATCAATTTGTCGTATATTGAACCGGTATTTCGGCAAGAAGCCTGCCCTGCACGAGGAAACGCTGGCGGTTGTTGCCGCGGAAGCATGTGGACAGGACGAGCACCTTGTCCTCCCCGTACGCCGGGAAGTCCTCCTCGCGCAGCTGCGCGGTGAGCGAGTGCGTGTCCTTCAGATCGGCAAAGAATGTCTCAAACTCCTCGCGCTGGGTGAAATCGTGGTTCAGGAGCAGATGCTCATTGGAGTGCACGCCGGCGAAGAAGATCTGATAGATAAACATTTTATCCGGCGTATAGACATAGACCTGCGGATGCTGCGAGAAGACCTCCGCGTCCGCGAAATCGTTGAGCTGGGCAAACATCGTGCCGTTGCGGAGATTGTGGCCGTAGAGCACGGTGACCGGATCGCGGAAGGTGGTGGTGTTATAGTCCTCGCTGTAGATGCTGCCGCCGGTGTAATACGCGCCGTCGGAACTGTGGTTGGCATAGAAGCCGACGTCTCCCTTACGCTGGACGATGGGATAGTTGATCGCGGTGCCGGGAATGCTGACCCAGGCGTAGACGTCCGGGTTCATCGCCTGCAGCGCCTCAAAATCGACCGGCAGCTCCACGACCTCCGGCACATTCGCGGGATCGATGACCTGGATCTCGGTGACGCCGATCTCCTGCACCTCCTGCCCGTGGCGCGCGCCCTGATAATACTGCACGAGATACCAGACGCACCAGGCGATGGCAAGCAGCGCCGCGATGGCGATGACGATCAGGATCAGACGGACGAGCGTCTGCTTTGCGTTGTTCTTTTTTTCCATTGCATTTCCTCAATCAAACGGAAAGCTCCACGGCAGCGCCAGGCGCTTCGTGGAGCCAACCAATTTTCATCAGCAATTCTTACTTGACGGAGATGAGCTTCTTGCCGCAGAACAGGGCAACCGCAAGCAGAACCAGAGCCGCCAGGACAACCCACACGACGGAGAAGGACTCACCCGTCTGCGGAGAGGTCGGACCACCGGGAACCACAGAGGGAGAGGTGTTCGGCTTCTCGGGGCTGATCACAGGATTTCCGGCCGCGAACGCGACGCTCGCCATGGCGAACACGAGCACGACAACCAGAACGATGGCGAAAAGCTTCTTCATAATGGTTTTCCTCCTATTATCGTTGCTACGAGTCATTTATACAAAAATTATTTTACATCAAAGACCATCAAAAAGCAAGCGCAATTTTATGTGGTTTGTGACAAAAGAAACGTGCTGAGCTCCAGTTCCTTTTGGCTGTTTTGACTGTTTTCGAGCGAAACCTCGCCGCTCTGATCCGCAGGGGCGAGCAGATCGCGCAGCGCAAGCTGCCGCTGCGTCTGCCGCGCGGTCCCCAGCCCGCCGTCATAGAGCGCGGCGCCGTCTCCCAGCACGCGCCGGATGGCGGCGCGCAGGAACGGGAAATGTGTGCAGCCGAGCACGGCGGCGTCCGCCCCGGCACGATAGCGGTCCAGCTTTTCGTGCAGATAGCGGCCGAGCGCCTCGCTCTCGAGCTCGCCCCGCTCCACGAATTCCACCAGCTCCGGACACGCCAGCGGCACGATGCGCACCCCGTCCCGATATTGCTCCATGAGGTGGGAGAACTTCTCCTCCCGCAGCGTCAGGGGCGTTGCCAGAACGAGCACCGTGCCGCCCGGATGGGCGAGCGCGGCGGGCTTGAGCGCGGGCTCCATGCCGATGATCGGGATATCCGGAAAGCGCTCCCGCAGCGCAGAGACCGCGGCGCTGGTGGCCGTGTTGCAGGCGATGACCGCGGCCTTGATCCCGCGATCATAGAGCATGCCGATGTTCCGCAGCGTCAGCGCGCGCACATCCTCCAGCGTGCGCGTACCATAAGGCGCGTTGGCGGAGTCGCCGAAATAGAGATAGCGTTCGTTCGGCATCAGAGCGCGCAGCTCACGCAGAACGCTGATGCCGCCGAGACCGGAATCAAACACCGCAATGGGATAGGTTCTTCGATCCGTAATTCTTCCTCCCCTTCTCAGCCCTCGACCGGCTTATAGAACACGGACAGAATCAGTTCATAGAGCGCCGTCTCGTCCACGTTGAACTCCGCGTGGTTCCCCTCGCCCAGGACGGACTCGCCCTGCACCTTGAGCGTGTGCTCGTTCATGTGCATGCCGGCGGCTGTGCGCGCGAGATAGAGAATGGAGCCGGTGTTCAGATCCGTGGTGACATTGCGCTTGACCGCGTCGTAGATGGAAAGCGCGCTGATGGGCTTTTCCTTAATGCGGCTGAGCATAGCTTTCGCCATCGCCATGAGCACCTGCTTCTGCCGCTCCATGCGCTGATTGTTGCCGTCGACCGTATACTCGCGGTGGCGGATGTAGCTCTCGGTATTGTCTCTCGTGAGCTGGGTATCCACGCCCTTCTGGAATCCGCCGAAGGTATCGAGCGCGTTGACCGTGACGCCGCCGAGCTCGCCGACCAGATCCGCAACGCCGTTGAGATAGATCGACGCATAGGCGTGGATCGGGAGATCATAGAACAGACCGGACACGGCGTCCCGCGTCAGGCGGCAGCTGATATCGCCGCCGTCGCCGTAGGAATACGACAGGGCGAGCTGTGCCCGCGCGGTGCCCGTGGAATTGCCGGCCTCGTCCATGACCTCCATCTCGACCATGGAGTCACGGGAAACGCTGATGAGCGTGATCTGCCGCGTATCCGGATCGAGCACGGCGAGAACGTTCATATCTGACTGGTTGGAGCCGCCGAATTCGCCCGAGGACGCCTCCTTGCTGCGGGAGTCAACGCCCATGAGCAGGATTGTGGTGACGTCCTTCTTATATTCATAGAGCTGTCCCTTATAGCGAACGCGGCCGGCATTGTCGAGCTCCGCGTCGTCGATGGTCGTCATGCCGGCGCCGTCGTCGGTCAGCTTGCTGCGGCCGAAGTGGTCGAGCAGGAACACCGCCGCGCCGAGCAGCAGCGCGATGATCACGATGACGATCACGATATTCCGGAGCACGCGCGTTCCCCTGCTCATGCGCTTTTCGCTTTTTTCGGGACGCGCCTGTGCGTTTTGTGCCATGTTTCTTCTCCTTCTGCTTCCGTCAGCCCGCAACCATCTCCTGCACGAGCGCCGCTTCCTTCGCGCTTGCCGCCTCCTTGGCGGTGATATCGTCCTGCGGCTCGTGATAGGTGGGTACGACCTCGCGGATGATCTGCCGCAGGATCTCGTTCGTGCCATAGGATTCCTTCAGGCGGCGGAACTGATCGAGCTGCTCCTCAAACACGTCAAAGTCAAACGGGATCTCATGCCCGATGTAAATCAGATCGTTGTCCGTCTTGTCCATGCCCTCGCCGGAGAGCAGCAGCTCCTCATAGAGCTTCTCGCCGGGACGAAGACCGGTATAGACGACCGGGATATCGACATCCGGTTCAAAACCGGACAGGCGGATCATGTTGCGCGCGAGATCGTCGATCCGGACGGGCTCGCCCATGTCCAGCACGAAGATCTCACCGCCCTTGGCATAGGCGCCCGCCTGGAAGATCAGCTGCACCGCCTCCGGGATCGTCATGAAATAGCGGATGATGCGCTTGTCCGTGACCGTGACGGGACCGCCCTCGGCGATCTGGCGGCGGAAGAGCGGGATGACGCTGCCGGCGCTGCCGAGCACGTTGCCGAAGCGGACGGCGACATACTCCGTTTTGGACTTCTCGTTCATCATCTGCACGATCATCTCGCACATGCGCTTGGACGCGCCCATGACGTTCGTGGGATTCACGGCCTTGTCCGTGGAGATGAGGATAAAGCGCCGGACGCCGTATTTGTCGGCGGCCAGAGCGGTGTTATACGTGCCGAAGACGTTGTTCTTGATCGCCTCGAAGGGCGACGCCTCCATGAGCGGCACATGCTTGTGCGCCGCGGCATGGAACACCAGATCCGGATGATACTGATTAAAAATACTGTCCAGCCGCGCGCGGTCGCGCACGGAGCCGATCAGAACGACCAGATTCAGATCCGGGTACTTTCGGCGCAGCTCCATCTGCAGATCATAGGCGTTGTTCTCATAGATATCAAACACGATCAGGCACTTGGGGTTCTGCGCCGCCGCCATGCGGCAGAGCTCGCTGCCGATGCTGCCGCCGCCGCCCGTGACGAGAACGGTCTGATGCTCGATGTATTTTGCGACCTCATCCACGTTGATGCGGACGGTATCGCGGCCGAGGAGGTCCTCGATCTCCACCTTGCGGATGCTCTGGATGCTCACCTCGCCGTTGGCCAGCTGATAGATGCCCGGAAGCAGCAGCAGACTGCAGCCGGTGGCGCGGGCCGTTTCCAGAATGCGGGCGCGCTCTGCGCGGTCGGCAGAGGGGATCGCAAAAACAATCTCCTCGACGCGGTGCTTTTCCGCCATCTCAACGATCTGAGACGTCGTACCAACCACGCGCACACCGCGCAGATAGGTGCCGAGCTTTGCCGGATCGTCATCGAGGATGCAAACCGGCTTATTCTCGGATTTTTCGCTGTAGTTAAACTCGCGGATCACCATGGCGCCGGCAGCGCCGGCTCCGATGACCATCGTACGTTTTTTCTTGCCCGCGGCGCCGCCGTGCATCCGCATGCGCACATAGCGATAGCCCATGCGGACCATCGCGAGCCCCACGCCGAGAAACAGCAGATACAAAAGCGGGAAGCTGCGCGGGAGCTTCAGATCCATCATGCTCATGCCGCTCCAGTACACCAGCGCGGAGATGACCGACGCGCCGCCGATGCGAACGAGCTCCGCGGTGCTGGCATATTCCCACACGCTGCTGTAAAGGCGCATCAGAAAGAACACCAGCAGCGACAAGACCGTGCCGATCACGGCGAAACGGGACATGTGGTTCAGATACCCGGACTGGAGCATCTGCGTCAGAGAGAACTCAAACCGGGAATACAGCGCGAGAAAGGCCGCCAGATTGATCATCAGCACATCGGCAAGCACCAGTGCGCTGACTCGCAGTATTTTTTTGGGATTGGTTCCTGTATTCATATGCAGCAGATTCCTCCTCGGGCCTCCCCGTCAGGTTTCCTTCTCTTCCTTAGCACCATAATCTCCGTATTCCCCATAGCGGGAGCCGTAACCCCTGCCATAGTTTTTTCCGTAGTTTTTTCCATAACCGTAGCCATAGCCGTAGCCGTAGCTGTAGCCATAGCCGCTGCCGATGCCGCCGGTGAATGCGTTGAGCACATAGCCCGCGACGGGAATGTCATATTCATTCAGCGTCATGAGGCTGCCCAGCACGCTCGTCTTGCTGGCAAAATTCTGCCGCACAACGAGCAGCGCGCAGTCCACCTGTTCGGACAGCTCGCTGACGTCGGACAGCATGGAGCACGGCGGCGTATCGAGGATGACAATATCATAGCTTGCGCGCAGGCTGCTCATCAGATCCGCGAAACGCTGGCTGCCGAGCAGCTCCGGCGACGTTTTTCCCGCAGCGCCGGCATAGAGGATGTCCGGCATACCCTCCTTCTCCGCCGGATGGATCAGCCGCTTGGAGACGTCGCGCAGCTTGACCTTTTCACGCAGATAGTCGCCCAGACCCGCGCAGGGCTCCTGATCGGTCATTTTATTGACGGATGGATTTCTGAGGTCGCAGTCCACGAGGATGACCTTTCGGCTGTGCTGCGTGAGCGAGATCGCCAGATTGAACGCGACCGTCGTCTTGCCCTCGCCGGGGATGGCGCTCGTGACCAGCATCGTCTGATTGCCGTGCGTCCGGAGATATTTTTCCACACGCACCGTGACCAGGCGAAACGCCTCGCGATAGGAACGGCTGTCGGTATCCAAGAGCGTGATCGCTCGCTCCGTGGAGCGGGTGCGGCGCTTCTGCGTCAGCTGCGGCAGACCGCCGAGATACTTCGCGTTGGAGCCGGACTCCATGTCCGAGCGGTCCATGACCGTCGCCTTGACATAGCCATAGGCCATCATTGCCGCGATACTGAGGGCAATGCCGATCAGAGCGCCTTTTTTCGCCGCACCGTGCCAGCTCCGCGTATTCGTCGGCTGCGTGGGAACACCGCTCTCATCCACAAGCTCCAGCACCGTCGGACCGACGACGAGCTCGGCAACCTGCGGATAGTTCTTGATGACGGACTGGAGCACGTCATAGCACAGCTGCGGGTCGCGTCCGGTGACGGTCAGGTCCAGAAAGTTCGTCTCGTCCACGGCCTTCGCCATGATGGATGGAAGCGAGCTGATGCCGAGATCCTCGCAGATGATCCTGCTGAGAACGCCGCTGGTGAGGATCTGGGGGAAGGTCTTTGCCATCTGCTCGGCGGTGGCGGTATTGTAGGTCTGCGAGGTCGACTGCAGGGCGCTGGTGGAATAGACCGTGAAGGTCGCCGACGCCGTATAGGAGGGCGTATAGCCTCGCCAGGAACGATAGCCCATGAAGCCGGCGAGCAGGACCGTGAGCAGCAGGCCGTAGAGCCAGAACCGGCGAAAGCCGCGGAGGAACATCTGCAGAAGATGGTTCAGCTCCATGGAGGAGTTTTCCTGATTCTGTTTCATTGATCCCCCTCCCCTGCTCCGGAGCCGTAGCCGAGCTTCGAGCCATAGCCGATCCTCGAGCCGTAGCCGATTCTGGAGCCATAACCGGTTTTGGAGCCGTAGCCATAGCCGTAGCCGTATTTGACGCCGTAGCCATAGCGCCCGCCATAGCCATAGCCCAAGTGGTCGGAGAGCTCCGTGGTATAATAATTATTCAGAACACAGCCCAGAAGCTCTGCTCTGGACAGATTGAGAATGTCAATGCTGTCGTTGATCAGGCGGACGCGCACCGCGTCCTGACGAACGACCAGAAGCGAGGCGTCCGCGATATCCGCGACGCACTCGGTATCCGCGCTGACCGACATGGGCGGCGTGTCAATGATGACGACGTCCATCTGCTGGCGGGCGGCCTGGATCAGCTCCGCCATGCGCTCGCTCTTGAGAAGCTCGGAGGAGTTTTCGATGCCCTTGCGGTTGAGCAGAATGTTCAGGTGCCGCTTCGGATCGACCAGCAGCGCCTCAGAGAGCGTGCACTCGCCGCTCAACAGCTCGGGAAGTGTGTTATAGTCCTCCTCCTGATAGCCGAGGATCTTATGAAGCGCGGGCTTTTTCATATCGCCGTCGATGAGCAGGACGTTTTTGTATTTGCGGCTCATCGCCAGCGCCAGATTGGTCGCGATGGTAGTCTTGCCCTCGTTCTCGCTGACGGAGGTAACCATGATGACCTTCGCGCCGGAGCGCTTCATCTGGTACTCCACGCGGGCACGAAGCTTTTTGATCGTCTCCACGAAGAGAAAGCCGGTGGTGGGCGAGGTGATCAGCAGGCTCTTCTTTTGCTTTTTGAAGCGTTCCCGCAGCGTTTTCGCCTTGCGCTCGTGGTGGACCACCGTGAGCAGACGGGTGTCAAGCTTGTCCTCCACCTCTTTCTCGGACTTGACCGTATCGCGAAGGTAGGCAAGCGCGACAATGGCGGCCGTCATCAGCGCGGCGCCGACGATCGCGGCCTTTTTCGCAAACTGGCGGCTGCCCGGGGAATTGATCGGCGCGGTCGGTGCCGACGCCGGATACAGCGTCGCGACGGAGATCCTGCCGAGCGAACGGCTGCCGAGATCGTTATAGTGGTCCATCGCGGCGCGCAGGATGCTGAACGCCATGCGCGGCGTGGAGCTGGTCACTGTGACGGTCACCAGATTTGTCTCCGGGATCGTCTCCGCGGAGATCGTGCCGTCCACTCTGCTGACGCCGAGCTCCTCGGCGATCGTGCGGCGGAGCATCTCACCGTTTAAGAGCTTGGAGAGGTTGGTCGCCAGCGTGTTGGCGGCGCTGCGGTTTCCGAACACCGAGGTCGATCCGCCCTGCATGACCACGAGCGTGGTGCTCGTGCGGTAGATCGGCTGATACGACGCGTCCCGAATCACATAGCCGCAGCAGCCGAAAATGATTGCCGCGAGCACAATCGCCCAGAGCTTGCGCATCACCTCGCGCAGAAGCAGCATTGGGTGCAGGTCGCCGCCGGAGATGCCGCCGAGCGCAGAAGTTTGTTTTTCCTCCATCCGTAAACTTGCCCCCTTTATTCCACAACCACAATCAGCCGTGTCACGGCTGCTGTGACTTCATTTCTGATGATACTGTAATCCACCGTGTAGACGCCGGCGGTCACGGTGTTGACCTTGGAGTCAATCTGCACGCTGCTCGCGCCGGTCAGCGGATCCGCCTCAGCCTGAGACGCGTCCGCCAGATAGTATGCCGGGTCGAACTGCGACCCCTTCGCGACATAGACCAGATAGTCCTTGAGCGGGATCATTTCGCTGTGCGGCGTATCCTCCATGACCTTCACCGGAATCAGAAGCCGAGCGGTGTCGCCAAGAGAATTGGTGACGGAGATCTCCACCTTGTGCTCGCCTGCCGCGGCGAGCGTGGAGGAGGTATCGTCGAAGGAGGCGTGCGCCTTGAGGGAAATATCGCCGTCAATGACGTCCGAGACCCCGACATAGTTCATCATATCCCCCACATTCTTCGACAGGAACACCATCGGTCCGCTCATGGAAAAGCGGGGAGACTGATAATTACTGTAGCGGACGCGGCGCGTGGCGCGGGAAACATGGTTCTGCGAATCATACGCCACATAGGTCGCGTTGACGACGTCCTTCTCGATGAACTTGGACACGCTCTCGACCATGACGGAGTCGGTGACGTCGCCGTCCTCCGCGTCCGAGGCGGTGACGCCCTGCAGCATTTCTTGGTAGCCGGCGCCGGTCTGAATGCTGATCTCATCCTGTTCAAACCGGATCTCCGGCACGCCGCCTCCAACGCTGCGGTTTTTATGCACGGTATACAGAATCACGCCGCTCACGGAGAGCACCGTCAGTGTCAGCATGACAATGGCAAACAATCTTTTCACTCTGATCTCCTTACTTTCTTCCGTTCTAAAGCGGGATGGGGCTGCAGGGAAGCAGCGGCTCGTCGCGCAGCACGCGCTGCGGATTTCGGCGCAGAAGCCGATCCGCCAGCCGCTCGGAATAGCGCGACGAGATCCACTGATAGGCCTCCCGCAGCGCTGGGGTTCTCTGATCGGCGCGGTGGGCGTCGCTCGCGACAAAGCTCGCCAGATCATGCTCCAGCATCGTCACTGCGAGACGATGCGCCTCTCTCCCGAAATAGCCGGACAGACTGCCCTTGTTGATCTGCAGATGTACGTCCGCGCGCACCCAATCCTCCAAAATGTCCGGCAGCACCTGCAGCGCGCGATAGCGCTCCGGATGCGCCAGGATGGGAACCGCACCGGCGTCCTGCACGTCCCGCAGGATCCGCTCCATATGATACGCATCGTCGCGAAAGCCGAACTCCACAAGCAGATAACGGCTGCCCGCCAGCGTGAGCAGCTTTCCGTCGCGCAGGAGCGCCGCGGTATCACCCGTGGCAAAGACCTCCATGCCGAGATGCAGACGCAGCTCGATGTTTTCGCGCCGCAGCAGCTCCTGCAGACGCAGATGCCGCTCGGTCAGCGTCTCGGAGGCATAGTTTTCAAAGCGCCCGCGCTGGTTGCTGTGCGGCGTGGCGATCAGATCGGTGACACCGGACTGCGCCGCGAGCTCCGCCATGCGGAGGCTGGTACGGGAGCGGTCCGCGCCGTCGTCCAGCCCGGGCAGGATATGCGCATGGATGTCGACCATGCGCGGTCAGTCTTCCAGCGCGCCGATGCGCCGCAGCTCGGAGAGAAACTCCTCCGCGTCCCGGCGCGCAGTGTCGGCGTCCACCTCATATTCCTCCGTGATGCGCGCGACCAGCCCGTCCAGATCCGTGGGCGTCTGCAGCACATCCCAGATGAACGCGCCGATGGCGTTTACGGTCACGAGACCGTTGAATTTCTGCGCGGCGGCGCCGGAGGGGATGAGAATGGTCTCCCCGGCGATCGTGCGCAGAAGATAGTCCTTCGATACTTGCATGATTCACTCTCCGTTATGATTTCGATGGATGGTAAAACCATCTGTAAACTCTCAGAAGCCGCGGGCGCTGCCGCGCATGCTTCAGCCACGGCCCGGCAAAGAACCGCCAGAGCCGGTGCTGCGGCTGAACCAGCCGCCCGCCGCGGCGAACGGCAATCACATGCGCAAACACACACTGCGCCGGAAGCGGGCCCTCCACGCGGGTCTGCGCGTCGCCCAGAAACCAATATTTCCCCGGCTCGGCGCGCACCACGCGGTGCAGGACATAGGAGCCGTCAAAGCGGCGGTAAAACGCGATGTCGCCCCGCTGCAGCGGAGCATCCGGCTGCTTGAGAAAGACCGTGTCGCGCCCGGGGCGCAGAAACGGCAGCATGCTCTCGCCGGAGATCACCAGCGGCAGCTCCGCGCCGTCTCGCAGCAGCGCCTCATATTCCGGCATGAGCACCGCCGCCGGAAGCGTACGCGGGCTCATGGCGTAACCTCCCGGAGCGTCGTCCCCGTGAGGACATACTGCCGCGGACAGATCGCGGCGGTGGCACTGCGGTGCGTGATGATGACACAGGTGCGCACCGCATCGCTGTTCATGAGGTTCTCGAGCATGCGCAGCTCCGTCGCCTCGTCGAGCGCGCTGGTGGCCTCGTCCAGCAGAAGGATCGGCGCGCGGCGCATCAGCGCGCGTGCCACGCTCAGGCGCTGTGCCTGACCCTCGGAAAAGCCGCGGCCGTGCTCGCCCGTCTCGCTGCGGATGCCGTTGGGAAGCTTTTGAACAAAATCCCAGGCGCAGGCGGTCTTGAGCGCGGCGATCATCTCCTCCTCCGTGGCGTCCGGCGCGACCATGCGCAGATTCTCCTCGATCGTGCCGGCAAAGATGGTATTGCCCTGCGGCACATAGCTGAAGGCGCTGCGCGTGGCGGCGGAGATCACCGTCTCTCTGCCGTCGGAATCGCAGACGACCGCGCTGCCCTCGCCGGGATAGATCAGGCCCAGCAGCAGGCGGATGAGCGTGGTCTTGCCCTCTCCGGAGGCGCCGGTGAGCGCGATGAGATCGCCCGGATTGGTATGAAAATCAGCATGCTCCAGCACCGGCTCGCCGCTCTGATAGCCGAAGGTGACGTCCCTGAGCGCAACGCTGCAGCCCTCGGAAAAGGCGCTGCGCTCCCGCGCGCCGGGCTCCTCCGGCAGCTCGATCACGGACATGATGCGCCCCGCGGAGGTGGTGATGGAGATGGCCGTCGGCACGAGACCGATGATCGTGGAAAACGCGCCGCGCACCATGCCGGTCATCTGCAGGAACATGGTCATCATGCCGTAGCTGATCGCGTGCGTCCACAGGCGGTAGACGCCCCAGCCGTAGCACGCCGCAGAGATGGCGAGACCCACCAGCGACATGACCGCCGAGGCCGTGACCGAAAAGCGGTTATACTCCAGAAACGCGTCGCGGTAGCGACCCTGCAGACCGAGCATCCGGTCACGGAAGAGGTCCATGATACCGAAGGCCTTGATGCTTGTCAGATTGCGGAAGGAATCCTCGTGAAAGCTCATGACCTCGCTGCCGAGCTCCTTCATGCGCTTGTTGTAATCCCGCATGCGGCGCATCAGAATGCGCGAGCAGATCACGCCCAGCGGCGCGCCGACGAGCGCGATGAGCGCCATGATGGGATCATACCAGAGGATGAGCACGAGCGCGCCGAAAAACTGCGCAAGACCCGTGACAAAGCTGGGCAGAAAGCTCGTGACGCCCGAGGCGACGCCGCCGACGTCTCCGTTCAGGCGCTGCAGAAGGTCGCCGGAGCGAAACTGCTCGAGGCTCTCCCAGTCCGTGCGGAGCATACGGTCATAGACCTCCGCCTGAATGCCGTTCTGCACCTTAATATTAATGACTGCGGCAATGCGGCTGGCAACCGCCCCGATGACGATGCTGCCGATCATCATGCCGACCATATAGATCGCGGCGCCGGTAATGCCGCCGAAATAAAACCCGGTGACCACGTCGATCATGCGCTTCATGCCGATGCTGGAGAGCAGACCCATGACGGTGCTGACGACGCCGAGCGCGATATGGATGAAGACCACGAGGCGATAGCGGCGGATGTACTTGAACATCCACTTAGCCTCCTGCCACATCTCGCGGAAGGTGCCGTCCCCGATCTTCTGTTTTAGCTTGGAAGATAACCGCATATCGGGCCCGCCTCTTCGTGAAAAATCTCTGAAAAAACGCAAAAAGCGCATAGTAACCGATTCTTAGCTATTCTATCACACTCTGAAAAAATCGCAATAGCAGAACTTTCCCAAACATGAAAAACAGACCCAATTTTTGAATTTTTGTGGAGGGAAACAAAAAAAGCGTTCAAACGGAGCGGAGAAACCAACATTTTTCTCGCAGCGTCGGAAATGCTTCGCAAAATCATCTGCCTGTAAATAAATGGATTATTACCGCATTTGTGTCTTTTATGTGGACAGACCGTCTGAATTGTGTTAAATTAGATGACAAGATCAAAAGGAGAAAAACTTGGATGGAATCCAGAATGAGAGGAGCAAAATTATGAAGATCAAACGCATTCTCAGCATGGTTCTCACGCTGGTGCTGGCGGCGGGGCTCTTCGGCGGCACGGTCTTTGCCGCGGGCGGCTTTGCCGATGTGCCGAACGACGCCTATTTCGCCGAGGCGGTGCAGTGGGCGGTGGAAAAGCAGATCACCAACGGCACCGGACCGAGCACCTTCTCGCCCGACGCCACCTGCACCCGCGCGGAGATGGTGACCTTCCTCTGGCGCGCCTCCGGCTCTCCGACGCCGAAGGACACGAAGAATCCCTTCGCCGACGTGAGCCCGAGCGCCTATTACTACACGCCGGTGCTCTGGGCGGTCAGCGAGGGCATCACGAACGGCACGAGCGCAAACACCTTCTCCCCGGACAAGACCATCAGCCGCGCCGAGGCCGTGACCTTCATCTGGCGCGACGACAAGTGCCCGTCCTATGTGGACGTGAACCCCTATCAGGATGTTCCGAACGTCGGCGCTTACTACACGACCGCCGTCCTCTGGGCGAACGCCTACGGCATCACGAACGGCACGAGCGCAAGCACCTTCTCCCCGGACGAGGCCTGCACGCGCGCGCAGATTGTGACCTTCCTGTGGCGCATCCGGGAGTTCTATCCCGGCTCGGAGCTGACCTCTCTCAAGACGAATTATCCCGTCATCATGGTGCACGGTCTGCTCGGCTGGGGCTCCTATGACGATCTGAATCCCTACATCCCCTACTGGGGCATGACCGCCTGCGACGTGGTGGACCATCTGCGCACCTGCGGCGCGGACGTCTATGCCGCCTCCGTCGGCCCGATCTCCAGCGCGTGGGACCGCGCCTGCGAGCTCTACGCCCAGCTGAAGGGCACCGTGACGGACTACGGCGCGGCGCACGCGAAGCTCCACGGGCATGACCGCTACGGCCGCGATTATTCCGGCGCGGGCCAGTACCAGAAGCTCATCCCCGGGCCTTGGGACGCGCAGCACCCGGTGAACCTCGTGGGCCACAGCTTCGGCGGCGCGACGAGCCGCACGCTGCTGGATCTGCTCACCGACGGCAGCGCCGAGGAGCAGGCCTACATGAAGGCGCACCCCGAGGAGGACGCGATCTCTCCCCTCTTCCTCGGCGGAAAGGGCGACTGGGTCTATTCGCTGACGGCGCTCGCCGCGCCGAGCAACGGCACGACCTTCATCGAGGCCAACCACGGCTTCACCGATTTCGTGGAGGATTTCACGCGTGAGCTCGGACGGCTGCTCGGCGTGACCCCGTTCAAGGGCATCTACGATCTCCAGCTTGAGCACTTCGGCATCCAGCCCGTACCCGGCGCCTCGCTCGAGGAGACGATCCGCCGCGTCTGGAGCTCCGGCTTCGACGAGCATCACGACAGCGCCTATCAGGATCTGACGATCGACCGCGCCATGCTCATCAACAAGGACATCGAGATGCAGCCGAACGTCTACTACTTCTCCTACTACGGCAACCGCACGGTCTATCAGGAGAGCACCGACACCTGGGTCCCCAACAACCGGCTGCAGATCCTTGCCTATCCGTTCAGCTTCAACATGGGCAAGTACATCGGCGACACCGAGGGCACCTTCGTGCGCGGCTATGGCGACGAGAGCTACACCGTGACCGTGCCGAAGACGCACTGCGACAAGAGCTGGCAGCCGAACGACGGTCTCGTGAACGTGGTGTCCGGCCGCTGGCCGTACCATTTCACCGACAGCCTCGGCACGATCGTGGAGGACGCGCACCGCGAGGTGACCACCCCGATCGAGCGCAGCGCGGTGAAGGGCGTCTGGACGGTCTTCCCGGTGCGTCCGTACGACCATCTGACCTTCATGGGCAGCATCTTCAACGAGAACGGCAAGGAAGTCAACGCGTTCTATCACGATGTGTTCTATAACATCATTTTCTGCGGAGGCTAACGTCAGAACGGGCGCGCTCCACTCCGCAGCTGCGGCACAGGCATAGCCTGAGCCGCACCGGCTTCGCATCCGCTTCCCCGTTCTTCCTTTCCAACCCGGACCCACGCTGTTGGGCTCCGGGTTGGTTTTTATAACCATAATGAAAACCCCGGAGCTCAGTGAGCTTCGGGGTTTGAGGTTTGCAATTAGTAGTAGCGCTTGTTCTTGTTCTTGCGGGCAGCCTCGGATTTCTTGCGGCGCTTGACGCTGGGGCTCTGGTA